>JAEZKJ010000023.1 GCA_023415545.1 Bacteroidota bacterium | reverse complement strand
TTATGATTACTATTTCAGGCCCTTTTTCAGAGAGTTGATAAAGATACTCTTTAAGCTCTTCATCACTATTGTTTGTTTTATATGGTTTATCTAAAAGATAAAATAGTTCAGTGAGATTAGGAGTAATAACGTCAGCTTTCCCAATAAGCTTACGCATCTCCAAAATCATATTATTGTCGAAGTTTGTATAGAGTTTTCCGTTATCACCCAGAACAGGGTCAATCATAACTAATGTATCCTTCTTTCTAAAGTCATCGATAAAGTCGGAAACAATATGTATCTGTCGTGGAGAACCAAGATATCCAGTATAAATAGCATCAAAGCTAGCACCTAACTTTTTCCATTGGTCAATAATAATTGGCATCTCATCGGTCAGGTCATGAAAAGAGAATTGTGGGTATTGTGTATGACTTGATAGCACTGCAGTTGGTAGTGGACATACCTGAAATCCCATAGATGATAATATCGGTATTACAACTGTCAATGATACTCTTCCTATACCCGAAAGGTCATGTATAGCTGCTATTTTCTTGACATTATTGGAATATATCATGACGCTAAATTTATATAATTCATTTATATTGTTTCTGCTATTTTAAAATGATCGAGCTAACATTGATATCTTCATCTTTTAAAAATAGCGCAGCCGATTCTTTGAATTTATTTATACATTCAGTTGTAAGGAATGTTGTTGTTCCATTTTTAGTACATCTGCTCTCCATGTCGGAATGTCGTTTTAGATAATCTTTTAGACTCTTTGCGACATAGTCACCTTGTGTAACAAGAGTGATATTATCAGGAGTGTATTTTCTTATCTTTTCAATTATTATAGGGTAGTGTGTGCATCCTAAAATTATAGAGTCGATATTTGAATCTTTATTTAAGAGATTATCTATATACTTCTTAACAAAGTAATCGGCTCCATCCGATTCAAACTCATTGTTCTCAATAAGTGGAACCAACATAGGGCACGCCATGCCATTGACTATTATGTCGGGAAAGAGCTTGTTGATTTCAAGTTGATATGATTCCGAGTCGATAGTTCCTTTTGTAGCTATAATACCGATGTGTTTTGTTTTGGTGATATCCCCAATAACCTCCACTGTTGGACGGATTACTCCTAAAACTCTTCTTGTAGGATCCAGTTGAGGTAAATCATTCTGTTGAATTGAACGAAGTGCCTTCGCCGATGCAGTATTACAACCCAATATTACTAGTTGGCATCCCATATCGAAAAGTTTCTTTACTGATTGTAAAGTGAACTCGTAAACGATTTCAAATGATCGATTACCATATGGTGCCCTAGCATTATCTCCTAAGTAGATATAGTCGTATTCAGGCATCAAATCACGTATAGCCGAAAGAATAGTCAGGCCTCCATAACCGGAGTCGAATATACCTATAGGTCCTCTTTTTTCGTTCATATCTGTTTAAAAAAAACGGATTACTTCGGAGTCAAGGAGTATTCCCAAACAGCCGGAGTAATCCGTTCAATAATATAGTTTATTAATTATTTCAAACCAAGTTTTGCTTTAACAGCAGCAGTAACATCTGTTGTAAGAGTGTCGCTGATGTATGGTATATCTGTTCTGTTTACATCAAAGATGAAAACATATCCACCTTCAGTACCTACAGCTTTGATAGCGTCTTCAACTTTTTTGTAAATAGGTTCCATCATTTCAGCATATGATTTTTGAAGTTGTTGTTGTGCATCTTGTTGGAACTGCATACCTTTTTCACTTAAATCTTGAAGTTCCTTTTGACGTCTTTCCTGAATGTTTTTAGGAAGATCAGCTTGTTGTTGCTGGAACTCTGTATATTTTTTTGTAAATTCTTCATTTGCACGTTTGATCTCCTCTTCGTATTGTTTTTGCATAGCTTGAATATCAGTCTGAGCTTTTGTATATTCAGGCATAACAGTAACAACATCCATAGATTTAATATGACCAAATTTTTGAGCAAAAACGCTCATTGGTACGATAAGCAAAAGTAATAAAGCGATTTTCTTAAACATAATACTGTATTTTATTAATTATTTTATTCCTATCTGATAAATAATAACATTACAAATGTATAAAATTAATTTGAATATCCTAATTGAGTCAAAACTTCATTGCTAATATCTATCTTTGGTGAAGCAAATATTATGCTTGTATTTGAAGCTCTGTCAATAATCATATAATATCCTTTTCTTGTAGCTATCAATTTTACAGCATCATATATTTTATCTTCAATAGGAGTGATTAAACTATCTCTCATTTTGTACATTTCTCCCTCAGGACCGAAATATTTTCTCTTTAATTCAGCTACCTCTTTCTCTTTGGCAAGAATAGCAGCCTCTTTTTGATTCCTTGCTGTAGCAGAAAGCGAAGCAGCTTGTTTTTGGTAATTTTCATAAAGAGCTTTAGCTTCATTGCTTTTCGTCTCTATCTCTTTTTGATAGTTTTGAGAAGCCTGATTCATCTTATCATTAGCTTGTTGATAAGCCGGAATATTTTTAGTTATATATTCCATATCAATAAGTGCATACTGTTGAGCATTAGCTTTGAAAGCAACACAGAAAAGAATTAGGGCAAAAAACAAAAACTTCTTCATAATAAATATTTAATTTTAGAATTCTTGTCCCAATATAAAGTGGAATTGGCTACCACTATATTGGCTTGAACCATTAATTTTATCAAAACCATAAGCCCAGTCAATACCCATCATACCGATCATAGGAAGGAATATTCGAACACCTAAACCGGCAGAACGTTTTAGACTGAATGGGTTAAAGTTACCAACATTGTTCCAAGCATTACCACCTTCAATGAATCCAAGTGCATAAATACTTGTTGAGTTCTCGAGCATAAGAGGGTATCTAAGTTCTGCGCCAAGTCGTATATAAGCATATCCTTCACTACCATAAGGTGTAAGTGCACCATTTTCATAACCACGAAGAGCTATAGTTTCGGAAGCATAGCTTGTGCTATAACCTGTCATACCATCACCACCCATATAGAAAGTCTCGAAAGGAGATTTCACATATTTGTTGTAATGACCTAAGATACCAAGTTCAGCTCTTGTCATAATAACAGGACATTTACTTGCCCCTGAAAGAGCTGTATATGTTTTCATCTTAAATTTCCACTTATGATATTCAATCCAGTTGTAGATACTTGCTGCCTCTTTGTAATTATCCTTACCATATGTAGCATAATCTTTATTCGAGAATAGAGAATATGGAGGAGTAAATTGCACTGATGCAGTAAACTCAGATCCACGACGTGGGAATATTGGGTTATCACTTGAGTTACGCGCCAAAGTAAATGCCATACTTAAATTATTGCAATTACCGGTTGACATGTACTCACCATTGTTAAGACGGATATATAAATAACTCCAATCTTTCAAAACAAATCTTTGGTAAGATAGTTCAGCTGAAAGGGTGAAGTAGTCATCAGGCCATCTTAGACGTTTACCCCAACCGATTGATGCGCCATACATCTTTATCGATTTATCAGGGTCATAATATGAATCGTAGTTGTAATTATTTCCGTAATAGCTACCATAACCTCCATAAAGTGAGTTATAGTAGTTGTTCATATAAGCAGAGTTATAGTAGTTACTACTAATATCTGTCTGTACTGAATAGAATGCCGAAACAGAGAACGAGTTAGGACGTTTACCTCCGAACCAAGGATCAAAGAATGATACACTATATGATTGATAGTAGCTACCATTTGTTTGACCACTTATTGTTAAAGTCTGTCCATCACCTTGTGGAAGGAATCCTCTGTAGTTGTCGCTCTTATTAAACAAGTTACCCATTGAGAAGTTGGTAAATTTAAGACTTAGTTTACCAATAACACCTGTTTGTCCCCAACCGGCCGAGAATTCTACTTGGTCGTTAGCTTTTGATTCAAGATTCCAGTTAATATCTACAGTACCATTTGTATAGTCTGGCTGTACATCTGGTTGAATATTTTCAGGGTTAAAGTGTCCCATCTGAGCAATTTCACGATAAGAACGCTCAAGAGCCTCTTTACTAAATAAGTCACCTGGCTTTGTTCTAAGTTCACGACGTACTACATTTTCATATAAGCGGTCATTACCATTAATTTTCACTTTACTGATAGTAGCTTGGAAACCCTCTTCAACACGCATCTCAAGGTCAATCGAGTCACCATCAATATTTATTTCAACTGGGTCAATACCTGCTACTATATAACCTTGGTTGTAGTAGAAGTTACCAATAGCATCTTCATCTCCTGTAAGACGATCATGAAGAAGTTTCTGGTTATATACATCTCCCTTCTTCATACGTAGCTGTTGGTTCATCCAGTCGGAGTTGTAAAGTTTATTTCCAACCCATGTAATGTTGCGTAGGTAATACTTATCACCTTCATCAATTTTCATGTAAATATCAACAGTACGATCGTCATAAGATGAAACGCTATCTACTACAATCTGAGCATCACGATAACCAAGTTCGTTGTACTTATCAATAATGTTCTGTTTATCCTCTTCGTATTTATCGTTGATGAATTTCTTAGTCTTAAAGATGTTAACGAGCTTATTTTTCTCGTTAGTCTTTTTCATCACACTCTTAATTTTTTTATCTGTGAGTGCGGTGTTACCTTCAATAGTTATCTTGTGAACTTTTACTTTTTCTTTTTTATCAACATCAATATCCACATTCACCATCTCCTTATTATCAGGAATCGCCTTTTCAACAATTCTTATATCAGCATTTTTAAAACCTTTATCGTCAAAGTGTCTCTTGATAAGGATTTTAGCTCTATCAATAAGGTTAGGAGTAATTTGGCTACCTTTAACAAGTCCTAATTTTGCTTCCAAATCCTCTCTTTCACTCTTCTTTACGCCATGATAACGTATTTCAGCAATACGAGGACGTTGCTGCAACTTTATAGTAAGATAAATTTTATTACCAACAATCTTGTCAGCAACAATTTGTACGTCCGAGAACAAACCATGTCTCCAATAACGTTTAATAGCTGTTGTTATATCATCGCCGGGAACCGTTATTTTTTGGCCAACTGCTAAACCTGAAAGTCCTATTAAAACATAATCTTCGTAGTTTTTGACACCCTCAACTTTAATACCACCAATTTCATATTTCTTAGGTGTACCCGAATAAAGAATTACCGGATTATTATTCTCTTGGGCATTTATATCCTGAGCATTGCTGCTGTTAGTAAAGCAGAAAAGGCAAGTTAGCGTAAGTAATATTTGTAAAAAACGATGTTGCATCTTAATAACTTTATAATTGTTCACTCGTTTTGCCATAACGGCGTTCTCTTTGTTGATAATCACATATAGCTTTGTAAAAATCATCTTCATTAAAATCAGGCCAATAGGTATCACAGAAATAGAGTTCTGAATAAGCACATTGCCAAAGAAGATAGTTGCTGAGTCTTATTTCTCCTCCTGTTCTTATCAAAAGATCAGGATCGGGCATAAATGAAGTTGATAGATGTTCTGCAATAGTTTCATCAGTAATCTCATCTGCTTTCATTGAGCCTTGTTCAATTTTTTTAGCTATCTGCTTAAAAGCTTCTGTAATTTCCCACTTTGACGAATAACTTAGAGCCAATGTCAAGCTCATTCCATCATTAGCAGAAGTATGATTTTCGCATTTTTTTAATCTTTCACGTACCTCGACAGGAAGTTTTTCTCTCTCACCAATAATTCTGAATCTTATGTTGTTTTTCATAAATGTGTCCTCCTCAATAGAATCCATAAGAAGGCTCATCAATGCAGAAACTTCATCAGTAGGACGTTTCCAGTTTTCGGTTGAGAAAGCATATAGAGTAAGATATTTTACGCCAAGTTTAGCGGCCACTTCAGTTATGGTGTGTACAGTCTCTGCACCGGCTTGATGCCCCACACTTCTATGTTGTCCTCTAATTTTGGCCCATCTGCCATTGCCATCCATAATGATAGCAACATGCTTTGGTACTCTTTCTATATCTATTTGCTCCTTATAATGCATGTTTGTTTTGTCTCTTTATTTGAATCCCAATTTATTTATTCTGCCCTTCCATACTTTATTGGAGTTGCTGAATATAATCCAAATGAAGTTATTACTATCTACCGTACAAGAATAGTTTCCTGCGCCATTTTGATATAATGTTTCAAAAGAGTCAGGGAATTTAACCAAACTATAAATAGGTTTCCAGTTAGCTCCGTTATTGTTGGAAATAAAGAAATTACTAAATGGTTTATATGATTTCTGTCCATTATAACTTTGACCACCGAAAGCATAAAGTGCATTGTTATACTTTATCATGGTAATATTTTCAAGATTTGGACAATAATTACCATTGTTATTGTATGTAAATTCAACCCATTTATTCTCATTACTTAAATTACTCCAAACATTAGTTGTAGAGTCGTTCTTCGTAGCATCGCTATATCCCATAACTAACTCTCTAAAAATTGAGCTGTTGTGGTTGCTAGCATATGAAACGTATGAAAGATTTTCGGTAGGGAAGTTTGCATTAACATTACCAATCTCCATCCAATCAAGAGCATTATTTGTTTTTACAAATTTATTATCTGTATTAATAGCCGAAAGTGATGCAAATGAAGGAGATTCATAATAATTTGAAATAAGTGCATTAAGTTTAGGAGCACCGCTAACCTCTTGCCAACTATTTCCATCACTGCTCTTGTAAAGAGTGTTCGAAGCTAATATATACATATTTTCACCCCATACCATCAATGAAGATATATCTACACCTGTCAATGGAATTTCTACAGGAGCACTCCATGTTTTCCCGTTATCCATTGCTGTGTAGCTCATCATTGCTTTGTTTGACACATTGCAAGCTACAAATATGTTATTCTTGAAAAATACTGATTTTTGCTTTTGCACACTGCTTGCAACAAAGTTACTCTCAATTTCCGACCAAGTTAATGAGTCGGGAACCTGTTTGTGCACATTTATTTTTGTTGTATAGATATCGCCGTATGAACCATTTAAAGCAGCAACCTTCATTTTTACCGGGTTCTCATAGTTCAAGGAGTCTGTAGAAACCCATAGGCTATCTTTTTCACTATCTTCTTGATTGATAATTATGATATAGTTTGAATCTGAAGTAATATTTACTACAACCTTTCTTACATCTGTACCCACCGGCAATGAGTCAACATTGTAAATGAGTCTTCTATTTTGATCGATAACAAATGGATACTCACTTCCTGTAACAGTAATAGTAAGTGTTGTGTCTTTGCCGCTTGATGTTTTAGATGCGATTTTAGTCTCTATATCATTAATAGAAAAAGCAGTAATACTTGCATTCGGGCTATATTCTATCACCTCTTGATCACTATCCAAGCAAGAAGTAGTAGCAATAGCAGTAAATATGAGACTGAAAAATACAGCCAATGTCTTTATTTTCATTTGTAAAAGAATCTTATGTTACAAGTCGCAAAAGTAGAAAGATTTTTCTCTAATTTGAACTTTTAAGGTAAGTTTTATATTAATTTATATATAGATTTTTATTTTTTATGGCTAATATATTGTATATTTTTCATCTCATCAAATATTAGTAAGGTGTATAATTTCTCTTGAGAAGCATTTTTTACTCTCTTTTTTGCATATATTTTTTATTTGTGGAGCTCTTATTCCATCGTTTAAAAACAGGTCGGAAATTTCGATATAGGCTTCATCCCAAGCGTTACAGTCGATAAAAGATTGCAAAAGTAAACCTCCTCCTTCAACAATTATCGACTCAATTTTCTCTTTGTAAAGAACTTCAAGAATTTGTGGAATGACCTCTTGTTCAAAATCTATCTTTCTAAAGAGAAGCTCTCCGTCGTCTCTATTTTCGTTTTCATTTATTACGATAGTTTTAATCTTTTTATCAAATAAATTAAGGTTTTGAGGTAATGATAGCTTTCTATCTATAACAATTCGAGTAGGATTTTTCCCATACCACTCCCTAGTAGTAAGAGTAGGGTTATCCAATAGAGCAGTATTACGCCCAACCATAATACCCATATTCTCACTTCTATATTTGTGAACTAACATTTTAGTAAGTTCAGTTGATATCTTAATAGGCTCACCACTATCTCTCTTTACATCTATAAAGCCATCAGCAGTTTGTGCCCATTTAAGGGTGATATATGGTCGCTTAAGAGTGTTGAATAGAATAAACTTTTTATTTAATTCCAAACATTCCTTTTCCAATACTCCACATTTAACCTCAACTCCCGCATCGGTCAACCTTTTGATACCTTGACCTGCGACAAGAGGGAAAGGGTCTTTACAGCCTATTACCACTTTGGGTATTCGTTTGCTAATTATAAGATCAGCGCATGGCGGCGTTTTGCCATAATGTGAACATGGCTCCAGGCTAACATATATTGTTGATTTTTCAAGAAGAGCAGAATCTTTTACTGAGTTTATAGCATTAACTTCAGCATGTGGGCCACCATATTTTATATGATAACCTTCACCTATAATCTTACCATCGCACACTATAACAGCTCCTACCATAGGATTGGGGGATACGTTACATCTCCCATTCTGAGCAAGCTGTATGCATCGGGCCATATATTTTTCATCAATTGTCATTCCAAACTTTTTTCTTCTTACTTTTGTGTAAGATAAGTGAATAAAATGAATCCAATATTTTTCTATATCAAAGATAAACTAAAAGATTACTATCCTGAAAGAGAGTTATCTTCAATAATAAAGATTCTATTAACAGAATTTTTTTCTCTATCTTCAATAGAGATATATGGAGGCAAAGATAAAATTTTTTCCCAAAAAGAGATGGATGACCTTGATGTTATCATTGAGCGTCTCAAAAAATATGAGCCGATACAATATATTCTTGGTTATGAAATGTTTTATGGGAGGAAATTCAAGGTTACTAAAGCTACCCTCATTCCTCGTCCCGAAACAGTTGAATTAATTGATTGGATTATCAGCGATTCGAAAGATGGAGATTGTAAAATTGTAGATATAGGCACAGGTACCGGCTGTATCGCTATATCTCTTGCTGCAAATCTCTCAGGTAGTAAGGTTGAAGGTTGGGATATTTCGGAAGATGCATTGAAGGTGGCATCGGATAATGCAGCTATAAATGGGGTAAATGTTAAATTCAGAAATATTGATATTTTAAAGTTTACTCCACAAGCAGATAAATATGATGTTATAGTGAGCAACCCTCCATACATTACAGAAGCCGAGAAGAGTGAGATGGATAGTAATGTTCTGGATTGGGAACCAAATATCGCTCTTTTTGTTAACAATGACGACCCTCTGCTTTTTTATCGTAAAATAGCTTATATTGCCAAAGAAACTTTACGCAATAATGGACGCCTTTATTTTGAGATAAATAGAAATTTCTCAAAGGAGATGATCGATATGCTCAAAGAGATAGGATTTGTTGATATTGAGGTTAGGAAAGATTGTTTTGGTAATGATCGAATGGTTAAAGCGAAGATATGAAAAGAGAATATAGCAAAGAAGAGTTAATTCATAAGGCTGAGACATACTGTTGTGCAGCTGAGCGCTGTATTAGTGAAGTCGAAAAGAAGATTAATCTATGGGGAGGTGATGCTTATAAAGATGCTATTGTTTCAAAGCTAATATCCGATAGATTTATTGATGAAGCACGATTTACTAAAGCATTTGTACGCGATAAATATAGATTTAATAAATGGGGTAAGAACAAAATAGTTCAAGCCTTAAAGATGAAAAGAGTGCCATTGGATATAATTCAAGAGGCTTTGACGGAGATTGATGTTGATTATTATGATGAAAATTTAATTTCACTGATTCACAATAAACGTAAAAGCGTAAAGGGTAAAAGTGAATACGAATGTAACACAAAGATTATAAAATATGCATTATCAAAAGGCTATGACATGAAATCGATATTGAAGTATATTAAATGTGATGGCATTGATGAAAGCTTTTCTGAGTGACATCTCGGATCTCTTTTTCCCACGGGCTTGTATGTTATGTGGAAATAGTTTGCTACGTGAGGAGAAATATTGCTGCACTTCCTGCATGATGTCATTACCCCGTACTAATTTGCATTTAGTAAAAAATAGTGATTTAGAGAAGAACTTTTGGGGTAAGATAAATATACAAAGAGCTACATCCTTTCTTTACTACTCAAAGGGAGGAGAAGTACGAAAAATTCTTTATGAATTAAAATACCATGGCAATAAATATTTAGGGAAGTATTTTGGTAAAATTATAGCAAATGAGCTTTTACTATCCGGCTTCTTTGATGGTATTGACTTTCTCGTTCCTGTTCCTTTACATAAAAACAGATTACAGAAACGAGGTTATAACCAAAGTGAATGGTTATGTATGGGTATCTCCGAAATAACATCTATACCTATTTGTTCTGATATTTTTAAACGCTCAACTCAAACGGATAGTCAGACTCATAAAAATCTTTATGAGAGGTGGTGTAATGTTGAAAACGTTTTTTATAGCGATGATATCTCATCATTAAACAATAAACATATTCTTATTGTCGATGATATGCTTACAACAGGTGCTACTATAGTATCATGCTGTGATTCACTAAATAAGAACCAATCTATACAAATAAGTGTTCTTACACTTGCAATTGCAACAGAATGATGAATAAATTACATTATTTAAAAATTATGAAATATAATTTCATGAAATTCAATCTATTTGTCTAACTTTGCAATGATTATAAAATAAGATAAGCTATGAGGATGTTAGAAAAGTTATTCGCAGAGAAGTTATTGAATATCAAAGCTATTAAGTTGCAGCCTACAAACCCATTTACTTGGGCTTCAGGATGGAAATCTCCTTTCTATTGTGATAATCGCAAAACTCTTTCATACCCAGTTCTTCGTAATTTTGTGAAAGTAGAACTTTGTAGAGTTATCATGGAGAGATTTGGTCAAGTAGATGCAATAGCAGGTGTTGCTACAGGCGCTATCGCTCAAGGAGCTTTGGTTGCTGAAGAGTTGAATCTGCCATTTGTTTATGTACGTTCCTCTCCAAAAGATCACGGACTTGAAAACTTGATTGAAGGTGAACTTCGACCAGGAATGAAGGTTGTTGTTATTGAGGATCTTATTTCAACTGGCGGAAGCAGTTTGAAAGCTGTAGAAGCTATCCGTAAAGATGGTTGTGAAGTGATAGGAATGGTAGCATCATTTACTTATGGTTTCCCTGTTGCTATTGAGGCATTCAAGGAGGCTAAAGTTAATTTAGTTACTTTGACTAACTATGAATCAGTACTTGAAGTAGCTTTGAAAACAGGATATATCAACGAAGAAGATATTCCTTTGCTTGATACTTGGAGAAAAGATCCTTCACATTGGGAACCAGGAAAATAATAATATTATCAAAATAAATAACCTAAGGACTTATCGGGAACATATGTTTCCGAAAAGTTCTTTTTTTGTTTTATAAGTAAATTTTATGACAAAATTTGAAAGTAGCGTAAAGTATGTCTTTTATTCTCAGGAACAGGTATATAACAAGTTATCTGATCTAAATAATCTCTCTTCTTTAAAGGACCGATTTGATCAAATAAAAGATCAAGTTGGTGATAAGTTGAAAGATATCCAGTTTGATCAGGATTCAATAACTATTAATGTTCAGGGAATGAATGTTACTCTCAAAATTATTGAGAGAGAGCCGATGAAATGTATAAAATTTGAAGGTGATAAAACTCCTATACCTATAAATTTATGGATTCAAATCCTTCCAGATGGAGCAGAAAATGCTAAACTGAAAGTCACTATTGGAGCAGAACTTAACTTCTTCATCAAGAAAATGGCCGAAAAGCCTTTGAAAGAGGGAGCAGAGAAGATTGCTGAAATGTTGTCAATGATTAAATATTAATATTATGGCTCAGAAACTTTGGGAAAAGAGTGTTGATGTAAACGAAAATATTGATCGCTTTACTGTAGGACGCGACAGAGAAATGGACCTTTACTTAGCTAAACATGACGTATTAGGTTCTATGGCTCATATAACTATGCTAGAATCTATAGGATTGCTTGAAGCAAATGAATTAGAAATTCTTCTTAAAGAGCTTAGAAATATATATAATAGCGCTCAATGTGGCGACTTTGTTATAGAAGATGGGGTAGAGGACGTACATTCACAAGTTGAACTTATGTTAACACGTAAACTTGGCGATGTAGGTAAAAAAATACATAGCGGACGTTCACGTAATGACCAAGTTCTCCTCGACTTAAAGCTATTTACTCGTGAACAGATAAAAGATATTGCTCGTGATGTTGAGAATCTTTTTAAACTACTCATCTCCCAAAGTAACAAATATAAAGATGTGCTTATGCCTGGCTACACACATCTGCAAATAGCTATGCCTTCATCTTTTGGATTATGGTTTGGTGCTTACGCCGAGAGTCTTGTTGATGATATGCTATTCCTCCAGGCTGCATATAAAATGTGTAATAAGAATCCTCTTGGCTCGGCTGCAGGTTATGGTTCATCGTTCCCTTTGAACAGAACAATGACAACTGAACTTCTTGGTTTCGACTCACTGAACTATAATGTGGTATATGCTCAGATGGGTAGAGGAAAAATGGAGCGTAACGTTGCCTTTGCTTTAGCATCCATAGCCGGAACAATATCTAAATTGGCATTCGATGCTTGTATGTTCAACAGCCAAAACTTTGCTTTTGTAAAATTGCCTGATGAATGTACCACAGGCTCAAGTATTATGCCTCATAAGAAAAATCCTGATGTATTTGAACTTACTCGTGCAAAGTGCAATAAAATACAGTCACTTCCACAGCAGGTAATGATGATAATGAATAATTTGCCATCAGGTTATTTCCGTGATCTTCAAATTATTAAAGAACTTTTCCTACCGGCTTTCCAAGAATTGAAGGATTGCATCGAAATGACTACATACATCATTGATAAGATAAAAGTAAATGAAAATATCCTTGATGATGATCGTTATCTATATATCTTCAGTGTTGAGGAGGTAAACCGATTAGCTAATGAGGGTATGCCTTTCCGTGATGCCTACAAAAAGGTGGGGTTGGATATTGAAGCTGGTAAGTTTACTCACAATAAGAAAGTACACCATACCCATGAAGGTAGTGTTGGCAATCTTTGTAATGACAAAATTGTCGATATGATGAACGAAGTAGTAAACAACTTTGAATTTGAAAGGGTAGAGAACGCAGAAAAAGAACTTTTAAATATATAAATTATGTATACCCCTGACTCAACTCGTTATGATAAGATGGAGTATAGATACTGCGGCAAAAGTGGTTTAATGCTTCCTGTTATCTCATTAGGACTTTGGCATAACTTTGGTAGTGTCGATAATTTCGAGACTGCTACTGATATGGTAAAATGTGCATTTGACAATGGTATTACCCATTTCGATTTGGCAAATAATTATGGCCCTGTACCTGGAAGTGCAGAGGAAAATTTTGGTAAAATATTAAAAAAGGATTTCTCTTCGTATAGAGATGAAATGATTATTTCATCAAAAGCAGGTCATGATATGTGGGCAGGTCCTTATGGTGGAAATAGCTCACGAAAGAATCTCATGGCAAGTATCGACCAGAGTTTGAAACGTACCGGATTGGAATATTTCGATATATTCTATTCTCATCGTTATGATGGCGTTACTCCGGTTGAAGAGACTATTCAAACTTTAATAGATATTGTAAAATGTGGTAAGGCCCTCTATGCAGGTATATCCAAATATCCTGCTGAGAAAGCTGAAATAGCTTATAAGATGTTGAAAGAGGCAGGCGTGCCATGTCTGTTAAGTCAATATAGATATAATATGTTTGATAGAGAGGTAGAGGAGAGTATTCTTAGTCTGGCTGCCGAAAACGGTTCCGGATTTATTGCCTTTTCACCATTGGCACAAGGGCTACTAACTGATAAATATTTATGTGGAATCCCTGAAAATTCACGTGCTGCACGTTCAACAGGTTTTTTAAAAGTTGAGCAGGTTACTCAAGAAAAGATTGAAAAAGCTTGTAAACTTAATGTAATAGCTCAAGAAAGAGGACAAACACTTGCTCAGATGGCTCTGGCATGGATACTAAATGATACTAGAATTAGTTCTGTCATAGTAGGTGCAAGTTCGGTAAATCAGCTAAATAATAATTTGGCGACATTAAACAATCTTACTTTTTCCGAAGATGAACTTCAGCGTATAAATGCTATCTTAAAAAATGAATCTTTGTAATAGTAAGATATAAAAAATGCATTTTATGGGTGCCAAAGGAGAAAAATCATGCGAAATGATGAAAATTTCTCTCTAATGTTTTGGAGATATTGCAAAATATTATAACTTTGCACCCGTTAAAATAAGCGGAAATAGCTCAGTTGGTAGAGCATAACCTTGCCAAGGTTAGGGTCGCGAGTTCGAGTCTCGTTTTCCGCTCTCTTCACAAGGATGCTCGAATGGTGGAATCGGTAGACACGAGGGACTTAAAATCCCTTGGCCATTACGGCTGTGGGGGTTCAAGTCCCCCTTCGAGTACAGAAAGCGCTAATAGCAAATAAGCTGTTAGCGCTTTTTCTTTTTAGAACCATTTTATTTTTCTAAATATCATAAATGCTAGGGCTGATAGTGCAATAGATATCAGCACTATGATGGTAAAGGCGTATGGGATATTATCTATATGTACATCTACGTTCATACCATAGAAACTTGCAATCAAAGTTGGTACCATAAGTATTATCGATATACTTGTCATTCGTTTCATTATGGTATTCACATTGTTGGATATAATTGATGCAAAAGCATCCATTGTACCTGTTAAGATGTCACTATAAATATTAACTGTGTTGTATGCCTGTTTTAATTCAATTACAACATCCTCTACTAAATCCTTGTTCTTATAATCTTTTTCTTGAAATATACTTTGAAGTTTACCTACCATAACTTCATTACCACGAATAGAAGTATTGAAATATACTAATGTCTTTTGAAGTCGCATCAGTTGTAATAAATCTTCATTTCGTATACTTCTCTCTAACTCTTTCTCGGCAGATGCAACAGCATTATATATCTGTTTAAGATATTTCAAGAACCAAACGGCCGACGAATAGATAAGCCGTAAAATGAGTTCATATTTGTTGCGAACAATAATGTTTTTCCTACGTGTATAACTAATAAAGTCGCTTATCATATCTGTATTTTGGAAACATACAGATATCATGATATTACCATTGGTTATAATACCTAAAGGTATAGTAGTGTAGGGAATACTTTTGTTCTGCTGAACAGGAATACGAATGATGGTTAGCAACCAATCGCCTTCAATATCGGTGTGAGGTCGTTCATCAGTATCCGAAATGTCGTCAAGAAATGATTCGGGAACTTTCAACTCCTTGGTTAGAAAATTGAAATCATCATCATCCGGGCATTCAACGTTTACCCAGCAATTAGGAATCCAATTAGGTTTTTCTACAAAACCTGATTCACAATAAAGATACTTTCTCATCTTATTGTCTCCTTTAGTGTTATACCCATCAGAGACGTTTATAGAAAGAGTATGTCTCTGATGAATCAGTTAATAATATAGTACGTTCGCGGTAAAGGATCGTCCATTTTTAATTTATGTTTTGATTAAACCAAGACAAAAGTATATAAATCTCTGTTATAGTGAACTATAATGTTGAAGATTTAATTTTCTTTTGAATAAAAAGTATATTTATCTTAAAGTATAATTGCTTTTAATTCAGACTATTTATCCCCCTTTCAAGAAGATTTTTCCGATTATCAGTGTGATATATCTGTTTCACAATGTGATTCGTCTGTTTCACACTGTGAAACAGATATATACCAACTCATTTTAAACAATTATTCAAGTAAATTGATGTGTACTGGAAAGAGTTTACAGTTTGTTTCTTTAATCCTAACCAATTTTACTCGAAAAAGTTCTGAATCCTATCTCTTTTACTGATTCAGATATATACTTTTTTGTTTTGTTGACTTAAACTATTTTTATTATCTCAGTCTATGTTTGAAGATGGAATTTGTGAACAATAGTACTTATTTTGAGTTTTTTTTTGCTACTTATAGTATGATTAATGTCATAATTTTACACTTGTAAAAACACAACAAAATATTATGAAAAACATATTAGCTATAGGTTCCGCATTTTTTCTTGCAGGATGTACACAAATAAACGATAACAAGCCAAATGTTATAGTAGTATTGGCAGATGATTTAGGTTTTGGAGATGTTAGTGCCTACGGGTCAAAAACTATTTCAACGCCTAATATTGACCGCCTTGCAAATGAAGGAGTATGTTTCACTAACGGTTATGCTACTTCAGCAACTTCTACTCCTAGTCGATATGCACTTATGACAGGAATGTATCCTTGGAAAAATAAAGATGCAAAAATTCTTCCTGGTGATGCTCCACTAATAATAAATGAAAATCAATTTACCCTGCCAAAAATGATGCTGTCGGCTGGATATGCTACTGGTGCAATAGGTAAATGGCATTTAGGGATGGGTAATGGAAATGTTGACTGGAATAAAACAGTAAAACCTGGAGCAAAAGAAATAGGATTTCAATATTCTTCTTTAATCGCAGCAACAAATGACCGAGTACCGACGGTATATGTTGAGAATGGGGATGTTGTGGGTCTCGATCCGACAGATCCAATATTTGTTGATTACAATAATAATTTTGAAGGTGAGCCTACAGCTATTTCAAACCCCGAAATGTTGAAAATGCAATGGGCGCATGGACATAATAATTCCATAGTAAACGGCATTCCACGTATAGGTTATATGAAAGGTGGTAAAAGTGCTTTATGGAAAGATGAGGACATGGCTGATTATTTTGTAGGTAAGGTCAAAAATTATATTACAGAGCATAAAGATGAACCATTTTTCCTCTATTATGGGTTACATCAGCCTCATGTCCCTCGTGCTCCTCACCAAAGATTTGTTGGTAAAACTACAATGGGGCCAAGAGGTGATGCGATAGTAGAAGCCGATTGGTGTGTAGGCGAATTACTTTCTCATCTTGAAAAGGAGGGGATATTAGAAAATACTATAATAATTTTCTCAAGCGATAATGGTCCCGTTCTTAACGATGGTTATAAAGATGGAGCTTCTGAACTTGCCGGTGAACATAAACCCACAGGAGATTTAAGGGGTGGAAAGTATAGTCTTTTTGATGGGGGAACACATGTTCCGTTCTTTGTTTATTGGAAAGGACATATAGAACCTATAAAGTCGGATGCATTAATATGTCATTTAGATATTATGGCTTCATTGGCAGATATGCTGAATTTAAATTTGCCTGAGAATCTTGATAGTGAAAATCATATTGATGCATTGTTAGGTAAATCATTGACAGCACGTAAAGATTTGGTGGTTGAAGCTCAAGGTAGATTAGCTTATAGAAGCGGTGAATGGGCTATGCTACCTCCATATAAAGGTTCTCAAAGAAATCTTACTGGAAATGAGTTAGGAAATCTTGGTGAATATGGATTATTTAATTTATCAAAAGATATTAGTCAGAATAATAACGTGGCTGCTGAAAATAAGGAAATAATGGATAACATGCAGTCAAATTTTTTCAGGATTGTAGATGGGTATTATAAAGAAAGTGTAGAAGAGGAACCACTTAAATAGTTTGTTAATATAATTTTTTCATTGGTTTTCACATAGATTTTTCACACATAGGTTTTTCACACGTAGGTTTTTCACACGTAGGTTTTTCACAAATAGGTATTAGTTTTTCATAATTATTATTTTTTCATAAGTATCTGTTTTCATAGGTATCTGTTTTCATAGGTATTAGTTTCTCATATAAAAGGTTTAATAAATAGAATAGCAATATTTTATTAAGTCTATCAAAGTCGTTTTATAATATTATAAGTAATGTAGTGTAAACATTTTTACTTGTTTATAGACAATATTACTATAATGAATCCTTTAATCCTAAATAAATTTGTATTATACTAAAAATGACAAAATATGAAAAAGTATTTTCAATCGGCATTACTACTTGCTCTACTATTTTCAGCATGTACTGAAAAACGGTTGCCTCTTGTTGATGAGGCTAATTTTAAAACAACTATAGATGATAAACCGGTCGACTTGTATACATTGACAAACGATAATGGATTGACAATGCAAGTTACAAATTTCGGTTGTCGTGTAGTTACATTGTTTACTCCCGATCGTTTAGGAAACTTTGACGATATCGTACTTGGTTATGAAAATATCGATAGATATGTAAACAATACAGGCGAACGATTCCTTGGATCAACAATCGGTAGATATGGTAATCGTATAGCTGATGGAAAATTTACACTCGATGGCAAGGAATATACTCTTTCCACTTATAATAATGGCCAGTGTCTTCATGGTGGTGACAAAGGTTTCGATATGGTTGTATGGGATGTAGATTCTGTGGCAAAAGATTATATTCTTTTCTCTTATCTATCTAAAGATATGGAAGAAGGATTCCCAGGAAACCTTTCTGTAAAGATGTCATATCAGTTGACTCAAGAGAATGAATTCCGTATCGAATATTCAGCTACAACCGACAAGGCTACTCCGGTAAACCTAACACATCATTCATTCTTTAATCTAAAAGGTGAAGGAAACGGTACAATCAATACTCACGAACTTTATATAGCAGCTGATCAATATACTCCTGTAAACAAAGTGTTGATACCAACAGGTGAACTGGCTGATGTTACCGGTACTCCTTTTGATTTCCGCAATCCTTTGCCTATAGGCTCTCGTTTAGATGAAAAGAATGAGCAGTTCGACAACTGTTTAGGCTATGATCACAACTTTGTACTTTCTCGTAAAACTGAATCCGATCTTGAACTTATAGCTTCTGTTTATGAACCTTCTAATGGACGATTTATGGAAATATTGACCACAGAACCTGGATTACAGTTCTATGGTGGTAACTTCTTTGATGGGGAAACTTTAGGAAAATCAGGTAAACCTTACAAATATCGTGAATCGTTGGCTTTGGAAACACAGCATTTCCCTGATTCACCTAATCAGGAGGCTTTCCCTTCTACTATTCTTGAGCCGGGTAAAACATATAATCATATTTGTGTATATAAATTTCAAACTAAATAATTTATGAAAAGGTATTTATCTTTCAGTATAGTTTCGTTTGCAGCCTTATCAAGTTCAGTGAATTTATTTTCACAAGATAGGCCAAATATTGTTTTGATTTTAGCTGACGATATGGGCTATTCGGATATAGGATGTTATGGTGGTGATATTTTAACTCCTAACATTGATGAATTAGCTACTAATGGTGTGCGAATGACACAATTTTATAATACTTCACGTTCTTGTCCAACACGTGCAAGTCTTATGACTGGTCTTTATCAACATCAAGCCGGTATAGGATGGATGTCTGAGGACCCATATAAAGGTACAGATAAAGACCCTAAGGATTGGGCAGTTCCTGAATATAGAGGTTCACTTAACAAAAGATGTGTAACTATAGCGGAAGTATTGAAATCAGCTGGTTATCATACTTATATGGCTGGTAAATGGCATTTAGGTATGCATGGAGAAGAAAAATGGCCATTGCAACGAGGATTTGAAAGATTTTATGGAATATTGGCGGGTGCATGTAGCTATTTCCGCCCAGAGGGAGGACGTGGTTTAACTTTGGATAATACTAAATTGCCTGCACCTGATGCTCCTTATTATACTACCGATGCGTTCACTGAAAATGCTATGAGTTTTATCGGTCAACAGAAAGATGATAATCCTTTCTTCTTGTATTTGGCATATAATGCTCCTCATTGGCCACTTCAAGCTAAAGATGAAGATATTGCTAAATTCTATAAATATTACAGAGAGAAAGGTTGGGATGCTGTAAGAAAAGAGAAACATGCCCGTATGGTGGAATTGGGTATTATTGACTCAAATCTTGGTTTTGCTGAATGGGAAAACAGAGCATGGAATCAGTTAACTGAAAAGGAGAAAGATAATACTGCTTATAGAATGGCTGTTTATGCAGCACAAGTGCATGCAATGGATTATAACATTGGTCGACTTGTGAATTTCCTTAAAGAAAAAAATAAATACGATAATACACTTATAATATTCCTTTCGGATAATGGTGCATGTGCTGAGCCACATAATGAACTTGGTGGAGGAAGACAGGAAGATATAAATAATCCTGCTATAAGTGGTCATCCTTCTATCGGAAGAGCTTGGGCACAAGTTTCTAATACTCCTTTCCGTAAGTATAAGCAAAGAGCATATGAAGGTGGTATCTCTACAGCTTTTATTATGACTTGGAAAAATGGTCTTGCTTCGAAAGAAAATACATGGTGCCGCACTCCAGCTTTTCTTCCTGATATCATGCCTACTCTTATTTCTGTTGCAAAAGCAAAATATCCTAAAGAATATGATGGTAATAAAATTCAACCTTTAGTTGGTAAAAATATTATGCCTGCTATTCGAGGTGAGAAGAAAACTATCCATGATTATATGTACTGGGAACATCAAGGAAACAGAGCTATTAGATGGAAAAATTGGAAAGCTGTTTGGGATCAAGTAGGAAAAACTTGGGAACTTTATGATATTGACAACGATAGAATAGAATCAAAGAATTTATCTACTGTATCTCCAAAAATATTAAATAAGCTAACAAAAAAATGGGATAAATGGGCTGAGGATACAAAAGTTCTTATTCCATTCCCTAATGGCGTACAGTAAATTATCTTGATAAATAATTAAGCTTGATAATATGAATAAATATTTATTTCTATTCTGTTCGATAGCAGTCAATGCATATGCAAAAGCATCTACAAATCCAAATTTTGTGTTGTTTATTGCCGATGATTGTACTTATAAAGATATAAGGTGTTATGGCAGTGAAAATACTACAACAACTAATATAGATAATTTTGCTAAGGAAGGAATGAAGTTTACTCAGGCTTATCAAGCTGCACCAATGTCTTCTCCTACTCGACACAACTTATATACAGGAATATGGCCTGTAAAAAGTGGGGCTTATCCTAATCATACTACTGTAAACCCCGATGTTAAAAGTATTGTACATCATTTACATCCATTAGGTTATAAAGTTGCTCTGGTAGGGAAGTCACATATAAATCCTAAATCGGTCTTCCCCTTTGATCTTTATGCGTCTTCTCTTGAGGATGGTGATATAGATTTTAAAGCTTTGGAAAACTTCATTGAGGATTGTGTAAAGAATAAAACACCTTATTGTTTATTAGTGGCATCTAATCAACCTCATACTCCATGGAATAAAGGTGATAGAAGTTTGGTGCCTCCTCGTAAACTTAAACTCCCTCCAATATATTTGGATATTGAAGAAACACGTAAAGAATATTCAAAATATTTGGCCGAAGTTAATTATATGGATAGCGAGTTTGGCAGGCTTTTGAAGGTTATTGATAGAAAGAAGCAAAAAGATAATACTGTTGTCGTTTTCCTTAGCGAACAAGGTAATTCTTTCCCCTTTGCTAAATGGACTTGTTATGATATAGGAGTTCATTCAGGATGTATAGTTAGATGGCCTAAAAAAATAAAACCTAATACAGTAAGTAACGCTATAGTGGAATATGTAGATATCCTACCAACGTTTATAGATATTGCAGGTGGAAAACCTGTTTCTAAGTTGGATGGTAAAAGCTTTAAAAATGTGTTATTGGGGAAAACTGATAAACATAAAAAGTATACTTATTCTTTACAAACTACAAGAGGTATTAATAAAGGCTCTGATTATTATGGTGTACGTTCTGTTTATGATGGGCGATACAGATTTATATTGAATTTTACTCCTGAAGTAGAGTTTAATTGTGCTGAGACATCTACTCCTTTGTATAAAAAATGGAAAGAGTTGGCTTCAAGTAATTCTAAAGCGAAGGAACTTGTTACAAGATATCAATATCGTCCCAAAAAAGAGCTTTACGATGTAATGAATGATCCATATTGTCAAAATAATTTGGCCGATGATAAAGTTTATGATTCTAAAATAAAAGAGCTATCAACTGCATTGGCGCAATGGATGAAGGAGTGTGGTGATTTAGGACAAGAAACCGAATTGAAAGCATTTGAAAGAATGCCTAATAGACAAAAATAATTTTAAACAAAACACATAAAAATATGAAAAAAATATTATTCCTTTTTCTGACTTTATTTTCAGCTATTGGTTACTCTCAAGATAACGAAATTTTCTTTGCTGATCCAACTGTTTTTGTTGAAAATGGTAAGTATTATATGACTGGTACACGTAATATTGAACCTTTAGGCTTCACTATGTTAGAGTCAACAGACTTAAAAAACTGGAAGGAGATTGAGACTAAAGATTCAAATCTTATTTTAAAAGGTGGAAGTAAAACTTTTGGAACTATTAATTTCTGGGCTCCACAGATATTTAAAGAAAATGGTAAGTATTGTATAACCTATACTGCAAATGAACAAACAGTTTTAGCTTCAAGCGATAAAATTTCCGGTCCATATTTACAAAAGGAAGTTAAGGCAATTGATAATAGTGAAAAGAATATAGACTCTTTCTTGTTTAAAGATGAGGATGGTAAATATTATTTATATCATGTCAGATTTAAAAAAGGTAATTATATATGGGTTGCTGAATTTGATATAAATAAAGGAAAAATTATCGAAGGAACATTAAAGAAATGTTTTGACTGCACTCAAGATTGGGAAGATACTCCTAATTATAAATCTAATCCAGTTATGGAAGGCCCTACTGTATTCAAGAAAGATGGATTGTATTATATGATATATTCAGCAAATCACTTCCGTAATATAGATTATGCAGTAGGCTATGCTGTTGCTCCGTCTCCAAAGGGTCCATGGAAAAAATACGAAGGTAATCCTATTATACATCGTTCTATTGTTGGTGAAAATGGATCGGGTCATGGTGACTTATTTAAAGGTTTAGATGGACAATACTATTATGTATTCCATGTTCATAATTCAAAAACAGAAGTTACTCGCCGTAGAACAAGAATTGTTCCTCTAAACTTTAAATTTGATAAGAGTAAAGATATATATATAATAAGCGCTGGTAAAAATGTCATTAAACCTGTATTAAAATGAAAATAAATTTACGAGTTAATTTATTGTATTTTTTGTTGCTATTTACTTTTGTTGGATGTTCAAGTGATAGTGATGCTCCGGATCCAGAAAATCCTCCTGTAGTAACCCCAGGAGATGAGGATGAAGAAGTTATACCTACTCGTTCAAGAATAGCTTGGGATAGATCTTCACTAACAAAGATATTTAGCAATGGAAATTATTCACGAGTTATCGAAATCAGTAAAGATAACCTCGTAGCAGTTGCGGGTGGACCAAATGGGGTACAGTTCTCAACTAGTAGTGATAGAGGAGCAACATGGTCTGCTTCAAGAATTATTGCTGCGACACAGAAAGGTGTTATAACCATGTCGGTACCTGAAATATTGAAGTTAAAAAATGGCAATTTATTGCTTACATATAATCCACGTCCGGTACAACCTAACGATAACACTAATTTAAAGTATGGTATAAGGGCAAGAATCAGTACTGATAATGGCTCAACTTGGGGTGACGAAATTTTTGTTTACGATGCTCATCATTTATTTGATAATGGATGTTGGGAACCATGTGCTATACAGTTACCATCAGGAGAAATTCAGGTATATTTTGCTAATGAAAATGATTACCAAACTTCAAATGAACAAAACATTAGTATGTGTAGGTCAGTTGATGGAGGAAAAACATGGTCAGCTCGTGAAATTGTGAGTTTCAGGTCAAAATCTAGAGATGGTATGCCGGTGGCTTTACATTTGCCAGATACGAAAGAGATAATTGTGGCTATTGAAGATAATGGGTATGCTAATCACAAGAATAGGATGCAACCCTCTATTATTCGTATAAGTGAAGATTGGGCTGGCTCAACTGTGACTAATACAGACTCAAGACGTGAGTATGCTTTAAAGGAGCATTTGTTAGCAACTGATAATGGTGCAGCACCATATATATGTAAATCATCAACAGGCGAAGTTTTATTGTCATACCAAGGTAATCAAAGCCGTGATGTTCCTTTATTAGCTAATGGAGTTAAAAGTAATGATTATACACAGGAAATGTTTGTTGCAGTTGGTGATAGTAGAGGACGCTCTTTTGAAAATACCTCTGCTCCTTTTTTACTTCCATTAGGTCCTAACCCAAGTGACAATTATGGATATCAAGGA
>JAEZKJ010000136.1 GCA_023415545.1 Bacteroidota bacterium | reverse complement strand
ATATGGTATACAGAAAAAAGTAAACCTTTCGGGCGCTGTTTCATCTATTAAAGGTGATGCTATTGCAGCTAAGGCTTCTACAGATGTACTATCTGCTCTTCAAGGAGAAATGCCTGGTGTAGCAATTTTAAGAAGCAGTGGAGCTCCGGGAGCAGAAACCTCAGGAATGCGAATCCGTGGTTTTTCATCAACTAATAGCACTGAAACTTTAGTCCTTATTGATGGAATAGAAGGTGATTTAACTCTTTTAAACCCTGACGAAGTAGAATCTATTTCAGTATTAAAGGATGCTGCTGCCTGTGCGATATATGGTGCTCGCGCTGCTGCAGGTGTTGTGCTTGTAACAACAAAAGGTGGTGCAGAAGGTAAGGCAAAAGTGTCATACAGTGGAACATTTGGTGTTAACACACCAGGAAACATGCCTGAACGTTTACCAGCTTGGGAAGAACAAGATTTTATTAATATCTCTAGAATTAATGCCAGTGGTAAACCTGAATGGAATGAAGAACAAAGTTCATGGATAGGAAATCCTAACTTTAACTACCGTCCAAATGGTGGTAATGGAAGATGGGACCTTTTCGAAGCTACTAATTGGATTGATGAGGGAGTAAAAGATTATACCACTCAGCAAAGTCATTCAGTGACTGTTAGTGGTGGTAGCAAATCATTAAACTATTTGGTTTCTGCAGGTTACTATACTAAAGATGGATTGCTTAAATATGGCCCTGATAATTATGACAGATATAATCTTCGTGCTAAAATAACAACACAAATTAATAAATATATCGATTTCACTCTTAATGCAAGTTATCAAGGAACAGAACGTGAAGAGAATGCTTATGGATCGACTAACATCTTAGAACGCCTTTTCCGTGTTCGTGGTCGTCAACCTATATATAATCCTGAAGAGGATATTAATGAAAGCCCATATAATGGTGACTTACAGCAGAACGCTATTGATATAATGAGAAATGGTGGTACTGATAGACAGAGTTTCAATAACTACACTGCAAAAGGTACTATTACTATAAAAGATTTAGTTAAAGGACTTAGAATTAATCTTAATGCATCAAGAAAAGCCGGTTATTGGTCTCGAGAGAATCAAAAACGTAATCTTGTTTGGTATGATCGCCTTGGAACAGGAATTCGTTTCCAGGTAAACAATCCAAATTCTTTATCTAAAACAAAAAACTCGGATACTCAGGACTTGTTAGAAGCAACAGTAAATTATGATTTAAACATAGGTAAACACACTTTAAACTTATTGGCAGGTAGCACATACGAGAACTACAGAAAAGATGAGATGACAACTACAGTCAAGAATCTAAATTCTAATGATTTCTTCTCGTTTAACTATTACGATTCATCTCTTCCTGAAAATACAGATGTTTCAGATAAAATAGAGCCATGGTCAATGATGTCATATTTTGGACGTATAAATTATAGTTTCAATGATCGTTATTTATTTGAAGCAAACATTAGATATGATGGTAGTTCAAGATTAGCTCCAGAAGCTCGCTGGAAAGCATTCCCATCATTCTCGGCTGCTTGGAGAATAAATGAAGAAAAATGGTTTAACGTAAAATCAATATCCAACTTAAAAGTTCGTGCTTCATGGGGACAACTTGGTAATGGTGCTGTTCTTGGTCTATACGACTACATCGCACTTATAGAGAGTGGTACTCATCTTGGTGAGGGCTATTATTACCAAAACAAACTTGCATCTACAGATAAAACATGGGAAACTATCGAGACTACAAATATTGGAGTTGACTTAGGTATGTTTAACAATAAATTGAACTTAACAGCTGACTATTATTGGAAATATAATAATGACATGCTTGCTAATCTTCAGTTACCTCATACTATCGGTATAGGTGTACCTACAGCTAATATTGGTAAACTTAAAACATGGGGTTGGGAGTTATCAATAGGATGGAAAGATAAGATTGGAAAAGTAGATTATCAAGTTAATTTCAATATATCCGATAGTGAAAACAAATTGTTGGAGTATGATGGCGTGAGTACAGTAAAAGAGGGATCAATATCTCTTCTAGAAGGATACCCTTTGAATACCATTTGGGGTTATAAAACAGATGGATACTGGAGTAGCCGCGACGAGTATTTGGCTTATAAAGAGGTTAATCCGGGATATACTTCTTTCCAAGATGGTAATGTTTCAGGTGGTGACGTGAAATATGTAGCTCTAGGAGCACAAGATCACATGATTGGAGCAGGTAATGGAGTTCCTGGTGATTCGGGAGACTTAGTATATCTTGGAAACTCTAATGGCAGGTACCTATATGGATTGACATTAAGTGCACAATGGAACAATTTTGATTTCTCAGCAATGTTCCAAGGTGTAGCAAAACGAGAGATTTTAATAGAATCAGGAACAATGGCTCCTCTTAGTCAATCATCCTTAATGCCTTGGACTATCCATCGTGATTATTGGACAGAGGATAATCAAGATGCATATTGGCCAAGATTATATAATTATAATAATGGTGAAGCATTCAATTTCCACGCATCAGATAAATGGATTCAAGATGCATCATATTTACGTTTAAAGAATCTTACTGTAGGCTATTCAGTACCAATTTCTAAAAATTTTGTAGATAAACTAAGAGTATATGTAACCGGTACAGATTTATGGGAACACTCAAACTTGATTAAAGTATTCGACCCTGAGGTAGGTAATAATGCTAGTGCAAACTACTACCCTTTCTTCCGTACATATTCAATTGGTGTAAATGTTACATTCTAAAAATTTAAAAGAGATGAAGAAAATATTATACTATACATTTGTTTTGGCTTCTCTTCTATCGATGGGTAGCTGCACATTAGACAGAGAACCAGAAACAACATTCTCAGATGTTGCTTATTGGAAAACTGAGAAAGATTTACGAGGCGCATGTACTCGACTTTACAACCTACTTGAAGGTTTTTCACATGATACACGTGGAGATGAATTGGTAAAAACATCATCTGATGCAACATCAAGTGGTAATCGTTCTGTTCCTTCAACATCATCTACATGGAGTGATCCTTATGCTCGTATTTTTACAGCAAATAATATTATTCAAAAAGCTGCTGAAATGAATTTAGCTGAAAGTGCTAAAAACAGATGGGTTGCTGAAGCAAAATTCTTCCGTGCATACTATTATTTCAGTTTAGTTCAAAAATATGGTGATGTGCCATTGATTTTAAAGGCTTTTAATTCAACAAATGACCCGGAAATTATTAAACCACGTGATCCTAGGGAAGATGTAATTCAACAATGTTACAAAGACCTTGATTTTGCTGCTGAAAATCTTCCAACACGAGCTACACTCTCTACTAATGATTGGGGAAGATTAACTCGTTCAGCAGCACTAGCAATGAAATTAAGAATTGCTTTATTTGAGGGTACATTTATTAAATATCATAATCTTAGCAATGGTAACAGCAAAGAGCATTTAAAAGTTGCTATCGATGCTGCTGAGGCTGTAATGAAAGAGGGACACACTTTGTATCCTGATTACCAGAAGTTATTCTATTTCGAGGGTGAAGGTGCAGCAAATAAAGAAAATATTTTCGTTAAGATATATGGACCAAACGAAGCCGGTACTGTTACTCATGGTAATAGCAGACAAATGGAAAACTCTGTTTCTTTAACTCGTCAAATGATTGATTTATATCTTTATGAAGATGGTCTGCCTAAGGAGAAATCTCCACTTCGTATCTCACCAGAGACAAGTTATGATGATGCCTTGACTTATCGTGATCCACGACTCGCAATGACTGTTTTCAGAACAGGAGAAGAAGCATATAAAGGGACATACAATCCTCTATCTAACCAAAGTGGAAATGGTTATTCATTGAAAAAAGGATTTATGCTTAGTGAGTGGCAAACAAATAGTAAAGAGACTGTAGACAAGATGCTTATCAGATATGGTGAAGTATTAATATCATATGCTGAGGCTCTTTTCGAATATAATGGTTCAATTACTGATGCACAACTTGATGCTACAGTCAATATGCTAAGACAAAGAGCTAATTTTAACGTAAAACTATCGAACGCATTTGTTAGCTCTAATAATTTATCAATGCTCGATGAGATTAGACGTGAACGTACTGTTGAACTTATTGACGAGGGTTTCAGATATAATGATATAATTCGCTGGAAAATAGCAGAAAATGTTCTACCTAAAGCTATACTTGGAGGAAAGTTTGTAGAAGGCGAAAGTTCAATTAAAAGAGTTGATATTGCAAACCGACTAACTTCTGAAAATGGTATGTTTAATGGTCAAAAGATTTATGACGAAGCTGACATATATGTAATAGAATTAGCTGAGACACGTTCATTTAATCCTGAGCGCGACTATCTTTACCCAGTACCATTGGAAGAAATCTCTCTCTCCAAAAATAATGTAACTCAAAATCCTAATTGGGAATAATTAAAAACATAAAGACAATGAAAAATTATTTATATATAATATTTATAACTCTTTCAGTATCACTATTTACTTCATGCAGTGATGATGATTGGGGAAATGGAGATCCAGCTTTAGAACATGTATACTTTTTTGGGTTTGCTGAATGGAGTCCAAAGTTTGATAATAAAGTTGCATACAGTGTAGTTCAGGGTGAAACAGCTGCTATTCCTGTTCAATTTCATAGTGAACGTGTACGCTCATACGATGTTAATGTATCATATTACGTTACAGGACTTAATGAAGGAGTAGATTATATAGTAGTTGATGAGAATGGGAAACAGATTACAAAAGATGAAAATGGTGGATATAACATGCAATGGCCAAATGCTATAAAAGGGGTAAAAAACATCTATATAAAAACTTTAATAGGTAGTAAAGGAGCATTAAAAATTCAAACATTCAATCCTAATAGTGTTGAACCTATATCATATACAAATATAACTATAGCAAAAACAGATGATTACGAGGTTCGTGCATTCACTCAAAACTATTTGGTGACATTAAACATTAAGTAATATTGATCTTTATTTTATGAAAAAAATATTTTGTACTCTATTATATCTTAGCTTTTTTCAAATTATAATAGCTCAAGGCTGGAATAGAGATCAATTGGAAACGGCAAGGGAACACTTAGATGTTCCCGCCTATTCACTATCTTATAAGGCCCTGCTGAAAGAAGCTGATAAACTTTTAAATAGAGGACCACTTAGCGTGATGATAAAAAAACGTGTTGCTATTAGTGGTAATAAACACGATTATTTAAGTCAAGCCAGATATTATTGGCCCGATCCGAAATCTCATAATGGTTTACCTTATATCTCAAAAGATGGTGAATCAAATCCTGAATTGGATGAATTGGATAGAAATAGATTGGGTGAGATGAGTGAAAATGTATCGACTCTTACTTTAGCATGGTTCATGAGCAATAATAAAGCGTATGCTGAGAAAGCTGCCGAACAGATTAAAGTATGGTTCTTGAATAAAGATACTTACATGACTCCACACTTCAAATATGCTCAAATTATTAGAGGTAAAAACAATGATTTAGGAAGAAGTTATGGACTTATTGATGGATACTCGTTTGTATCAATACTCGATGCTTTAACTCTTCTTGAAGAGTCGGGTACTTTATCAAATAAGGAGATAAAAGAGTTAAAAAAATGGTTCTCTCAACTTCTTGATTGGTATATTGAAAGTCCTCAAGGTAAAGAAGAAGCTGAAGCTGTTAATAATCATAGTCTTGCTTATCATGTACAAATAACAGCTTTTGCACTTTACTGCAATAGGAATAAATTAGCTGATAGATTAATAAATGAATTTCCTCAAAAGCGTATTTTCAAACAAATAGAGCCTGATGGTAAACAACCTATGGAGTTAAAAAGGACATTAGCTTTTGGCTATTCTCAATTTAATATTCAGCATATGATAGATATGTTCCAGCTTGCTGCAAAACGTAATATTCGAATTGATAATGTTACTTCGAAAGATGGACGAAACATATATAAAGCTGTGGATTTTCTTTTACCATACTTAGGTAAAAGTGTGAAAGAGTGGCCTTATAAGCAGATAAGTGAGTGGAATTATAAACAACAAGCATTTTGTAAAGATATTTATCGTCTTTATAAAATTTCGCCTGAACGAAAAGATTATAAAGAGCTTTACAAAAAGAATAGAAAATTTTCGTGGAGTGACTCATGGAATCTTTTATATCTAAATTTAGAAGATGCTTATGATGATATGGCGTTTTTAGATGGGCAATTACGATATGCTATTGAATCAGCTGATTCTACTTTATTAAATAGTAAAGAAAAAGGTAAAGTTTCGCCACGATCTTTAGAAAAAGATGGTAGTTTGAGAATGGTTGCCCCTAAAGATTGGTGCTCTGGATTTTTCCCTGGCATGCTATGGATGATGTATGAACAAACTAATAAAGATTTCTGGCGTCAACAAGCTAATTTTTATACTTTACCTTTGGAGAGTAACCGTAATCATAAAGGTACACATGATTTAGGATTCATGATGCACAATAGTTTTGGAAAGGCATGGCAGCTTACTAAAGAGAAAGCTTATTATGATATTAATATTGAGTCAGCAAAAACTCTTTGTAAACGATTTAATCCTAATGTTGGTTCTATCCGTTCATGGGATCATAATAAAGACAAGTGGAAATTTCCTGTCATTATAGATAATATGATGAATTTAGAACTTCTTTTCTGGGCAACTGAAGCAACCGGCGATTCTACATTTTATAATATTGCGGTGAGCCATGCTAATGTAACTTTAAAAAATCATTTCCGTGATGATAACTCATCTTTTCATGTTGTAGATTATGATCCAATAACAGGTGAAGTTATAAAAAAAATTACTCATCAAGGATATAGCGACGAATCTGTTTGGAGCCGTGGACAAGGATGGGGGCTTTATGGATTTACAGTATGCTATAGATACACTAAGGATAAAAGATATCTGGAGCAGGCTTGTAAAATTGCTGAATATTTTATGACACTTCCTAACATGCCAAAAGATAACATTCCATATTGGGATATGAATGATCCCCAAATACCTGATGTTAGTCGTGATGCTTCTGCTGCCTCTATTATTGCCTCAGGATTATATGAGTTATCTACATATGTTGATGATGAGAGAAAAGTAAAATATGAAAATTGGGCTAACAGCATTGTTTCTTCATTGACACAAAAATATAGGCCAAAAATTGGAACAGTAAAAGGTTTCCTTCTATTACACTCAACAGGTAACCGACCTGCAAACGATGAAATAGATGTACCAATAATTTATGCAGACTACTATTATATGGAGGCATTGCAAAGAAAAAACAATCTTGGTTTATGAATTTAAAACAAATTATGATATGTGTAATTGCGGTATTTAGCTCATTAATGGAGCTAAATGCTGCAACAATACCATATGACAAAAAACAATCATTAAACACAGGATGGAGTTTTTTACGGCAAGATGTAGGTAGTGTTTGGGAGGTATTTAGACCTATTCAAATGGGAAAACCAGAATCAGTTCCTTTGTGGAGTAAAGTCACACTTCCTCATTGTTTTAATGAATATGATGCTGTAGATCCTTACGAAAATTATTATCAAGGTGTAGGATGGTATAAATCTGAAATTAAAGTAAAAAGATTGGATAAAAATGAGATAGCAATTATTGAAGTTGAAGGCTCGGGACAAAAAACAGATTTATATATTGAAAATCAACACGTTATTAACCATGTTGGTGGATACGATGGATGGTTTGTCGATATTACAGATTATATTAAGAAAGATCCCAAAAAAGAAATTTTTAAAATTGCTTTCCGTTGCGATAACTCTAGAGATGCTGAGATGATTCCCTCTTCTCTATCCGATTTTACTATTTATGGAGGTCTTTATAGAGATGTAAATATATTATATCTTCCAAAAAAATATATAAAACAGTTCTCTATAACTCCAATTGTTAATAGAAAATCTAAAAATGGTATTATTAATATAAATACAATATTTGAAGATGATGGAAAGGAGGGAAACTCAAAACTTAGCATCAAGATAAAGGATCAAAATGGAAGAATTGTCACAACATCAAACACAGCTAAAACGACTTTATATATAAATAACATAAAAAGATGGAGCCCTGAAATTCCATATTTATATAGTTGCGAAGTGGAGTGGGAATGGAATGGAATAGTTCAAAAATTTACTGAGAAATTTGGATTCAGAGAGTTTGAATTTAAAGAAAATGGACCTTTTTATTTGAACGGGAATCGCCTTTTACTTAAAGGAACTCATATTCATGAAGATTTTGCAGGAGTGGGAGCTGCAATGAGTTCAAATATGGTTTACCAACAAGTAAACCAGATAAAAGAGATGGGTGTAAATTTTATTCGTTTAGGACACTATCAGCAGTCGGAATTAATGCTTCATCTTTGTGATAGTTTAGGTATATTAGTTTGGGAAGAGATACCTTGGTGTAGAGGTGGTATTGGTGGAGAAAAATATAAAAGGCAAACTAAGAGGATGCTTCAAAATATGATTGGACAACACTACAACCATACTTCTGTAATCCTTTGGGGATTAGGAAATGAGACTGACTGGGATGGAGATTTTGAGCATACAGACAGAGATAGCGTAAAAAATTTCATGAATGAATTGAATCTATTATCTCATGAATTGGACTCTACTCGTAAAACTTCGATAAGAAGGAATGATTATTGTAAGGATGTGGTAGATGTATACTCACCATCAATATGGATGGGTTGGTACTCCTCTACTTTTGATAAATTCTACAGTGAAGTTGAGAAAAAATCGAAACAGGTAAAACATTTCTTTCACGCTGAATGGGGTGGCGATAGCCATTCTAAAAGACACTCTGAATTAAATAGCGATAAAATAAACGTAGCAGATAAAAATGGCGATTGGTCGGAAACATATATAGTGCGACTTTTTGATTGGTGTCTGAAAGAACAGGAAAAAATGCCATGGTTAACTGGTGCTGCTTTTTGGACTTTCCGTGATTTTGCTACTCCTTTACGACCAAATAATCCAATACCTTATGTTAATCAAAAAGGTGT
>JAEZKJ010000005.1 GCA_023415545.1 Bacteroidota bacterium | reverse complement strand
ACAACACTCAGGAGGTTACAGTAGGTACCCAAACCGTTATTAATGTAGTTTTAAAGGAAGATGCCATCCTCCTGAATGAAGTAGTAGCCATAGGTTATGCTACAGTCAAGAAGAGCGACCTTACAGGTTCGGTAGAAAAAGTAGACATGGACGAAATGAACAAGACCACTGTTACCTCGTTCGACCAAGCATTAGGAGGACGTGTAGCCGGTGTTCAGGTCGTTTCAGGTAGTGGACAACCTGGTGAGGAAGCGAATATCGTCATTCGTGGTAGCAATACTATTTCAGATGTGGCCGATGGTAACCCACTTTATGTAATTGATGGATTTGCAACAGAAGATGCAAACGCTGCTTCTATAAACCCTAACGACATTGAGTCTATTGACATCCTAAAGGATGCCTCTGCTACTGCCATTTATGGTGCCAGAGGCGCTAATGGTGTCGTTATTATTACTACTAAGCGAGGTCAGGAAAGTGCACCTCGTATCACTTACGATGGTTACTTAGCCTTCCAAACACGCCCTAAGTTCTTGGATTTGCTTCAAGGAAGAGATTTTGTGGAACTTCAACAGGAGATTTTGTCTGACTCTGACATGAAGAAGACATACTTCACCTATGATGAGGCCTTAGGACGTCATCAGACCATCGAGGATTACAACAATCGTGTTTCAACAAATTGGCAGGACAGAGTGTTTCAGTCTGCTCCAATGACCAACCATCACGTGTCAATAGTCGGAGGTAATGTTAAGACTAAGTATAGCGCTAGTCTGTCATACCTAAACCAACAAGGAACTATCATTGAGTCTTCTTTTGAAAGCCTAAAAGCACGTGTTACACTCGATCAGCAACTTACTGATAAAGTAAAATTCGGAGCTAGCCTAAATTTTGCCAATAATATTTCAACAGGATCGGCACCTTCAGAAGGTGGAGGTCAAAGTACCCAATACTTCCTATATCAAGTATTGGCATATCGTCCTGTTAAATACAAATCAACGGATGATTTGGAAGAGGTAATTGACAACAACGGTGGAACATATCCTTACAACCCTGTTAAGACCATCGAAAATACATTTGCCAAACTTCGCAAACGACAACTTAGTTTAAATACATATTTGAATTGGAACATTAATAAGGATTTGATGTTCAAAGCTACTTTTGCCTATACATGGCGTCAGGACCGTACCCGAAACTTTTATAACTCCGACACTTATTATGGTGACCCAACGTATTCGGCTAGTCAGACAAATGGTAGCTTTAATTTCAAGGAATGGAACAGTTGGTCGAATGAATACACTTTGAATTATAAGAAAAAAGTAAAGTCTCACAATTACAATGCAATGGTTGGTGCTTCACTTTCAAGTCAGCAGATTTCCAATTTGGGAGCCAAGTCAGTGATGATTCCTTGGGAAGAGATTGGCTTCTGGGGTATTGATGCCGGCTCAGCTCAGTCTGTAGCATCCGACAATGTAACTAATAACATGATGTCGTTCTTTACTCGTTTCAACTACGATTGGAAATCTCGTTACCTAATCACAGCTACTATGCGTGCCGATGGTTCTTCCAAGTTCATTGAGAACAAATGGGGATATTTCCCATCAGCATCATTTGCTTGGCGTATCTCCGATGAACCTTTCATGCTGAAAAGCAATTCATGGCTTTATTCGTTGAAGCTGAGAGTGGGCTGGGGAGCTACAGGTAACAACGCTACTCAATATAATTATCCTTCACACCAACTTTATTCAGGAAATCTTAATTATGCATTCAGTAATGCAATGAGTCCCGGTATCTACATGTACCAGATTGCTAATAAAGATTTGAAGTGGGAAACAACTTATCAAACCAATATAGGTATTGATTTTGGTATAATGGGTAACCGTATCAATGGTTCTATTGATATATACAACAAGGATACAAAGGACCTGTTACTTTATGCTGATGTTCCTGCCTCAATAGGTTTTACGCAGGTACAGCAGAATATTGGTAGTATCAATAACCGAGGCTTGGAAATCACACTCAACTCAACTAACCTTCCAGGTGGCAAGAACAAGTTGGAGTGGAAAACCAGCTTTAACATCTCATTCAATAAGAACAAGATTACTGCTCTATCCGATGGGCAGTTAAGCCGTATGGCAGGTATACGTTATCCAAGTATAGACAATCTTTATATATGTAAAGTAGGTGAGCCGCTTTCCGAAATGTATGGATATGTTTATGACGGAGTATATCAATATGAGGACTTTAACGAAGTGTCACCTGGTGTATACGTACTAAAACCTGAGATTCCAAATAATACGAATGAACGTTCGGCTATCCAACCTGGTGATCCAAAACTGAAGGACTTGAACGGCGATGGTAAGGTTACAGTCGAGGACCAAACAGTAATAGGCCATGGCTTGCCTATCCATACAGGTGGTCTTACCAATAGCTTCGCATGGAAAAATTTCGACTTGAGCATCTTCTTGCAATGGTCGTACGGCAATGATGTCATCAACTACAATCGTGTGAAGCTTGAAAGCTTGAGTGAACGTCATATCAACCAATTGAGCACAGTCAAGGATCATTGGACTCCTGAGAACCCTACCAATTATCTATGGGCAGTAGGACGTGGATTAACCAATATTCATACTAACCGTGAGGTTGAAGATGCTTCTTTCCTTCGTTTGAAGAATATACAGATGGGATATAACTTCCCAATCAAGGCCTTGAAGGGAACCGGTTTGTCTTCACTCCGAGTTTATTTCAGTGCTCAAAACTTATTTACTTGGACCAAATATACAGGATACGACCCTGAGGTTTCGACAAGAAACTCAGCGATGACACGAGGCTTTGACTATTCAGCTTATCCACGTGCAACGACCTATACTTTGGGTGTAAAACTTGGTTTGTAATTCAAACTTGTAAATTAGAACGATATGAAAAAGATTGCAATATTATATTTATTAGGTTTGATTCTGACTTGCACCTCCTGCAATTTCTTAGAAACAGATATCTATGATTATATGGAAGAGGAAGACATATATCATACTGAACAAAGTTGTTTGGCGGGATTAGCAGGTGTATATGATGCCTTGGGTGCTATAGGCTGCTATGGACAGAACCTATGGGCAGATTTAGATGCCGGTACCGATATTATGGTATATAACCGTGAATATGGTAAAGACTATATCCAAATATCTAACTATAACTATAACAATACTGACAATTCCCTAAAGACCAGTTGGGTTGCTTTATATGATGGTATTAACAGAGCCAATCTATATATAGATTTGATAACTCAACGTTCTCCGGAAGAGTGTGGAGGAATGCAAAAGAAAGCTATGTTCCTTGGTGAAGCAAAAGCCTTGCGAGCTGTTTTCTATATGAATTTGGTTGCCTTTTGGGGAGAAGTGCCATTACGTTTGGTTGGAACAAAAGATTTAAGCAACCAATTAATGGCTAAGTCTGAACAGTCAAAAATTTACGAGCAAATAATCGCTGACCTTGAAGCAGCAGAAGCAGGATGTCTTAGCGCACGTGAGCTTTCGGGTCCTGGACGTATATCTACTACCACAGCACAAGCTCTTTTAGCTCGTGCTTATATGTGGCAATCCGGTTATCCTGTATATGCTGACACTTGGGATAAGGCATTGGAATATGCTAAGAAAGTAAAGGATAGCCGATTGCATCGTTTGCACCAGCAAAGTGATGGTGTAAATGGTTACCATTCTCTCTTCATCAAAATGTGTAGTAATCAGTACGATTTGACTACACGCGAAAGCATGTTTGAGGTGGAATTCTATGGTAATGGACAAAACCAGACTAACGAAGCAGGCCGTTTGGGATTATATAATGGTGTAACCCAACAAACTGCATCCGACAATCATGCTTATGCTTATGGTCTGTACGATGGAACCAAATATTTGTTCCGCCTATACGAAGAAAATGATGTGCGTAAATGGTGGAATATTGCCGATTATAAGTATGTAACTACTGATGGAGTAGTTTCGGAAGTTCCACGTACAGATAGTGAAAAGAAATCCGAAGATGGTAATTGTGCCAAGTGGAGAGCCAAATACATACCCGAGCGTCCGTTGTCACGTAATAACTCATCAATCAACTTCCCTATCATTAGATATTCGGACGTATTATTGATGATAGCTGAATGTTCAAACGAAATCAATGGAGTGACACAGGAAGCTATCGAAGCTGTTAATCAGGTTCGTGTACGTGCCGGTGCATCTGCTGTAAACAGTAGTGATTTTACAAAAGAAAGTTTCCGACAATTCGTGCGCGATGAACGTACTCGTGAACTTTGCTATGAAGTACCTCGCCGTATGGAGTTGCGTCGTCATGGGAAAGAATATTTCAAGAGCCAATTGCAGATTCTCAGCAGCCAGTTATTGAATGATAATAACAAGCAAATAGGCTATGACCTGGAAAGCATTAAGGCTTTGCCACCACAGAATTTCGCTGATAAGCACATTTACTTCCCTATACCACAAGTAGAACTGAATGTAAATACTAAATGCGAACAGACAGAAGGATGGTAATTAACCACAAAGAAATGAGACAATGAAAATAGTTCAATTATATGGTATAATACTATGCTTGTTGGTTAGCATAGCTTGCAATAGAGATAATGTAGATGACGTAAAGTTCAATGTCAGCATTGACTCACCTGCCAATATTCAGGCAGGAAAACCCGTTACGTTCCGTTTTGAAGGGAATGCGGATTACATAACTTTCTTTTCAGGAGAACCGGGAAACTGTTATTCCAATATCTTACGTGACAGTGTGACTATTGCGTCAATGCAATTGGAATGTACTATAAAACAACAATACACGGATAACGAATATCGTTTGAAAGAAATAGTGCATGCTTACATTTCGGAAGACTTTAACGGAGAATACACATTAGAAAATATACAGAAAGCTACTTGGCAAAAAGTATCAGGTCTTGAACATGGACAAATTGCTGTCCCTTTAACTCAGAATAATACTACCGAAGAGGTCAGCAGCACAGTCGATTGGTCGAGGTTCAAGAACAAGTCTTTTTATATAGCTTTTCAATATAATGCATTTAAACGTAATAACATTCCTGCAGCCGATGGCAATGGGCGTTATCACATGCAACCTCGTGTAGATATTAATCCATTGAAGCTGACTCGAGTAACTGAAGAAGGAATACAAATGGTATGGGAAAATGCCAAAACAGACTTTGGATTCCGTGTTATCTATCAAAACTCTACACAACAAAGTAATTACCAAGTAAATGATGGTGGGTTGTTGTTCCAACCTCAAAAAAATAAGGAATATACCGACGATGATGTTATTGTGTGGATGGTAAGTACAAAAATTACACCATGGCAAATAGAACCTGATCGTGGTACTGCAATTAAGTCTGCTGAGGCATATTTGTCTTCATATACACATACCTATACTAAGCCGGGTGAATATAAAGCAACTTTCATTGCTACCAATGCCAACTTATGGGATAGTAATAGAAATATTAAAGAAATAACCATTAATGTGAATGAATAAGGTTAAATATATGAGATTTCGAATGTTTCATTTCATTATCGGGTTTACACTGATGCTCTTGATGCTTCCTTCATGCAAAAAAGAGATAATAGATGATGAAAAAATCACAAATGAACCTGATAAAGAGGTGGAAGATGAAAAACCGGTTGTTCTTCCCGAAAATACCAGTGAACTCTGGACAGAATTCTTGCTGTACAAAGAAAACGGAACCGAGAGTCGCTTGGCCGACTTTTCCTATGCAGGATATCGATTCGGTGAATATGACATACCTAACGTTGATTACCCTGTATTCGATGTGTCTGAATATGGAGCCATAGCCAACGATGGACTATCAGATAGAAAGGCCTTTGAAGATGCTATAGCAGCTGCACAGAAAAAGGGAAAAGGTATTATATATTTCCCTGCAGGACGTTTCGACCTTCGACCTCAAGATGCACCCAATAAATCCATCACTATCGATGGTGATAACTTGGTGCTTCGAGGTGCCGGAAGCGGTGAGGGGGGTACTGAACTCTACATGGAATACCCTAATCAACCGGAAACAGATGGTGCTCTTTGGAGTTGCCCTCCACTTGTGTTGTTTCGTTATAATTTCGACAATGACAAACAATGGTCTGTAGATGAGAATTTTTCCGATCGCAAGTTAGCAGATATTAATACGGATGCTGCCCGTGGTACATTTACAGTTGAGGTTAGCACCACCAGTGGACTACATATCGGAAAGCGTGTGTTCTTGAATTTAAAGAACAATGATCCCTCTTTCATAGCCGAAGAATTATATCCTTATGAGGTTGATAGCGAATGGACTGATATATTGAACAATGGTATACAGGTAACTGAATATAATGAAATAGCTCGAATAGAGGGTAATAAAGTTACATTCAAAGCACCTTTACTATACAAGATAGAAGCTAAACGAAAGTGGACACTTCATGAACATTCATGCAACATCGGTGTGGGGGTAGAGGACATTGCTTTCGTTGGTAATTTCCAAGATGAGTTTGTACATCATAAAGATGCTACTCACGATAGTGGATTTAAATTGTTAGGATTGCTGCGTCAGACAAATGCATGGGTACGTCGTTGCCGTTTTACCAATGTAAGTGAGGCATTAAGCGTTCAGAAAAGTGCCAATGTTTCCGTATTCGATTGCAAAATTACCGGGAATCAAGGACATTCTGCTATCCGTTCGGAAGCGTCTACTCGAGTTTTCATAGGTCGAATTGATGATCAACCTGCCCAATACCACTCTACAGGTGTCTCTAAGACATCTATTGGTACAGTACTTTGGCGCAATACTACTGCTCCCAACAGTTGTTTTGAATCGCATTCTTACCAGCCTCGTGTCACATTGCTTGATGCTTGTGAGGGAGCTTTTTTATCCGATCATGCAGGTGGTGACCAGGCTTCAGCTCCAAATCATTTAGGCGAGTTGGTGCTATGGAACTACAACAACATTATGAGTGGAAACACCTTTGATTTCTGGAGTAGGAACAATCGTTTCCTTAAGCCTATTTTGGTAGGTTTTCATGGTCAGCCAATAACTTTTGAACAATCACAAGTTGCCGTTAATGAAAAACAAGGAACTAAGGTTTATCCTGAATCCCTTTATGAAGCACAGCTTATAGAACGATTGGGATATTTACCAAACTGGTTACAGGATTTGAAATAAATAATATATCCTTTATATATTAAATAAAATTCTACGTTGTAGAATTGACAAAAATGAAACATATATGAGAAACAAGATTAGTCACTATTGCCTCATGATGTTATGTGTTACAACATTGGCATTTACTTCGTGTAGCAAAGACGACAATAATGAAACAGTATCTGAACCTATCCCTGTTGTGCTTTCAAGTAAGGTATACACCATGGATGCAGAAAATGGCACTATACTTCGTTCGGGCGAAAAGTTTGGTGTATTTATGTTGAAATCGGGAACTTATGAACCTGTAAATGGCTATGCCAACGTACTACATACTGCCGACAATTACTCTGCCACCGGATATCTCATTCCAAGTGGAACCCCAATGTATTATCCTACTGATGGTACTAAGGTAGACATAGTGGCATATTTCCCATATGATGAAACTTTATCAGCTGATGCATTAAGTATGCGTTCTAATCGAGCAGATACTCATTCTAACTACATTTATGAGATAAATCTAAAGAACCAAAAGAGTGCTAAAGTTGATGATTTTTTATATGCTCCTCAGGAAAAGGAACATAGTTCACTAAATGCTAAAGTACAACTTCAAATGCGTCCTGTAGTGGCACGTATCAAGATTGTGCTTGAAGCGGGATCTGATATGTCTGAACAACAGATGAGCAAACTATTGGCTTATCTTGATAACATGCCAACTGTTGCAAAATTCGATTTGCTTCATGGCACCTTCCTTGAAGTGGGTGAGAAGGAACAAGTGGAAATGAAATTGACCACCGATGCAGCTACCGGACTAATTACAGTTCAAGCTCTGTTATTCCCCGGCCTTATAGACAATGATTTAAAATTAGTTTTGAAAGAGGAGGGTAATAGTGGAAGTAATGTGCAGTTGATTCTTCCTTTACATGAGATATTTGAAAATACAGAAAAAAATACCGAATATAATGTATTGGCAAAAGTTACATCCGAAGGTATTGAAGCAGAGTTGGTAGGTACATCTCCTATATATATAGAAGATTGGCAGAATGACGATAATATTTTGGATGATACTTCATACAATCCTTCTGAGTTGATTACAAATGGCTCATTCGAAAATTTACTAGCAGAAGATTTTAACACCGGTACTGGAGTAGCAAAAACAGACCATACTTGGTTTGCCGTGAAAAACAAGGTAGAGGGCGAAGCTGCTATTGTAAAGGACAATGATCAAGGAAATGTGTTACGCATGAACTTCTATGGTAGCGAAATGTCGTGGTATCGTAACTTGATTGGTCATACCATGAGTGGTGGTAAAAGCGAATGCTATCACTTACAATTGAAGGCACGTACTGCAACAAAAGGCTCTAAAATGCAGGTCTATGTAAAAGTGAACAAGGAGGGCAATCATTTCTTTGTTCTTAAAGGAGCAGATACTACTAAAGCATGTGCTGCTCGTACCTTTAGTTTAACCGAGGAATGGAAAACTTATACTATTGACTTCGACCTTACCAAGGTGGTAAACACCATATCCACCCCAACGGTTACAGCCGATGGCATAGAGCCAGTAGTAGCTTCTACAACCGACGATTTGTCCAATTTCTATATTGCCTTTGTTACACAAAGTGCTGGAGTAGATTACTTCATAGACGATGTAACCATGATAAAAATAGAAAAATAATATAAACAATAAACAATAAAATAATTATGAAAAAGCATTTTATCTTAGCTGCAATGGCGATAACTGCATTGTTTACAGGATGTAGCAATGAAGAAATTATAAACCAAGAGGAAGATAATATACTTGTAAACTTTACAATTGGTGGTATTGACTCAAGAGCAACCACTTCTGCTAATTTCTCTACAACATTCGACAATAATGATGCTATAGGTATCTCAGGAAGAAATTTATCTACTGAGATGAATAATGTGGAATACACTGTTTCTGTATCTAATGGCTCTGCAACTATAGCAGCTGCCAATGCTGAAACTTCTTTTGCATACGAAGGAGATAAAACAGCTGTATTCAATGCATATTATCCATATGCTGAAAATTTTGCAAATACATTTGCTGTTCAAACAAATCAATCAAATGGTATCTCTTCAAGTGATTTCTTGACAGCTACAGCTACAGGTAGCAAGGATAATGCTACTGTTTCATTAGATTTCAAACATCGTTTGGTATTGGTTCAAGTTTCTTTATCGGGTGTAGAAAATGTAAGTTCTGTAACTCTTAAAAATGCAAAAACAGGCGTTACCTTTACTCCAAGCACAAATGGAACTACACAAGGTACAGTAACATTGGCAACAGAAAACAACGATGCTACTGATATAACCATGTATCAGCAAACAGAGAACAAAACATATTGGGCTATCGTTCCTGCACAAGAAATTGCAGCCGGCGAATTGTTCATCGTATCTACATCTAATGGTAAGACTTACAAATATACAGCTACACAAGCAACTACTTTCACCGAAGGAACACTTGCAAAATATAGCCTTACTTTAGCAGCTCCATCAATTTTAGTAGCATATAATCCTGTATCTATTACTGCATGGAATACTAATGGAATAGTTGAACAGGAGGGTAATCTTGAGGAGGATAAATTGAATCTCTCTATTGCAACAAGTTCAATAGTTTCAGGTGGAATGGTTCCCAAAACTACCACTTCCTTTACAAATGGTTGGAGATTCAACAATGGAACCGGTAGCGTTATAACAGAAGATGAAAAATCTGTAATTAAATATGTTGCGCCAACAACTCTTAGCACTAATTGGTATAATGATGGTATCTCATATTATTGTAATGAAAATTTAAAACTAACATCTACATATAAAATTACTTTTAAAGTTAAAGGTAATGTTGAGTCACAAAGTTTGCATGCTTATGTTGCTATAAATAATGGTACAATCAATAAGATTTTTAAAGTAACTCAAGTTGGCGCAAGCAGTTATGACAACTATTCTATTGCACCTATTGGCGCAGCAACCAATTATGTTGAAAGAACATTTGTTATAAGCCCTAATTCATTCGCAGGTTCATTATCTACCAATATTACTGCATGGAGCAATAATGATATTGCAACTCCTTTTGCCATTGTCTTTAAACCTAAAACAGCTTCAACAGCAGCAGAAGGTGAAAATAGTGGTGTAGAGACAATTTATTACTTTAAGGATATTTCAATAGTAGAACTATAATGTAAATATCCCAAAATATAAATGAAGAAGCAATTTAATATACCAATTATGAATAAATATTTTCTTTTCACAGCATTAGCTTTCGCTACTATCCTCACTGGATGCAGTAACGAAGAGGGAAACATTGAACTAAGCGGTGAAAACAAGATAAACCTTTTCATCGATGGACCGGCATCACGCATTACCACTATCGGTAATGCAACAACCTTCGATACTGGCGACCAAATTGCCATTAACTCTGTAGGGTTGGCTCCGGAAATGGAAAATGAAACATTTACCGTAGCAGCCGACGGCTCACTTGAAGCGAATCTTTCATTTTACTATGATGGAAACAAGAGCGCAAATTTCTATGCGCACTATCCGGTTTCAGCTTCACATAACCAAGGTACAGTAACTGTTACCGTTCCTACTATACAGCAAGGTGTGGAACAATACAATGCGACCGATTTTATGACGGCTACAGCCACAGGTAGTGCCTCGACAAATAATGGTGGTGTATATTTAAAGTTTAGCCACAGACTTTCATTAGTAAAGATTATATGGGAAGGTTCGACTACCGCTACCGACATTGAATTGTTTGGTATTAAGCCAGGTCTTACTTGGACTTATGCTACCGATTTATTGACACCTGTAGGTGATGCTACAAACATTGTGATGTGGAAGGTAGATGCCAATAAACAAGAATATTGGGCACTTATACCACCACAAACTATTGCTAAAGGTACCAAACTTTTGGAAATAAAAGATGGTGATAAGGTCTATCCATATACACCAAATATTGACATCACCTTCAACGATAAGCATGTACGTAAAATCACTTTGAATGCTAAGGAGGAAAATGGTCCGGTGGAAGTTGTGATGACCAATATCAGCATTGAAAGTTGGGAAGAAGATGACGAAATTTCGGAAGGTGATTTGGAATCTACGACATTGCCTAAGAGTATCTTGATTGATGAGGCTACAGGTAAGTTCACCGGAGTATCAGCTTTGACTGCTCTTACCAAGAATACAACAAAAGCAGGTGTATGGGGTTTCGATGCCGATACAGACGATGATGCAAAGATTGAATTGGTAACTTGTCCGGTAGATGAAAATGCAAAGGCTATTCACATCAATATACCAAAATACAAGAAAGATAGCCAGATAGAAACCAAGTGGTATGAAAATGCCATGTACTATCAATTGACTGATAAAGCAGCTCACAGCATCAAATTGGGTAAATTGTATAAACTGACCTTTAAGTTACGTTCTAATTCATTGACTAAGCAACAGCTTCGTATGCATGTGATGCAATCGGATTTAAATAATCAGTTCTTCCCCATCACACAAGAAGCCAATAAGGATAAGGAATTGGGAGCATCGTATATCCGTCAGTCAGATAATAGTACACAATATTATTGGTTGGGCACACAATATCCTTTTGTCACTCCAGCTAAGGATGGAGCAACAGATGTTGAAAATACGGCTTATGAAGAGAAAACATACTATGTAAATTTTGCAAAGATTACTACTGCAGGTAATGGATCGTCGTACAGAGAAGAGCCATGTAGTATATCTGATTTCGGTCATGTAACACTGGCATTTGCTGTAAACTCCGGATATGGAATCGATTTCTACATCAAGGATATCACATTCGAGGAATATGAAGAAAAAGAATAATTCCGGACTTCATACTCTTAATAATAATAATTAATGATAACCACATTCCTTGCAAAGACTTTATGTCTTTGCAAGGAATATTTTAATAAAGCCAATCATATGAAACATCTATTTCTCACTTTATTGGGATTAGGCTTTCTGACAAATTTAAGTGCTCAGGAATTAACCTTCAAAGAAACAGAGCATGACTTCGGCCTGATAGACGAAACTATGGGCGACGTGCATTATGACTTCGAGTTTACCAATACGGGCAGCGAGCCACTTGTTATCAAAAGTGTGATACCGGGTTGTGGATGTACCTCTGCTAAGTGGAGTGAAAAACCTTACAAGCCGGGAGCTAAAGGGGTTGTTCGCATCACTTATCATGTGGATAATCGACAAATGGAGTCGCTAAGTATTCCTACTGAAATATTTTTCTCGAACGACAAGCAGGCTGATGCTACCTTGACTATTACAGGAAAAGTTAAGTTGGCCAAACATTCGTATGTAAACTTCTTTGATCCAACAAGGGGAGAAAAGGCTGTTTATAAGCCTAAAGAGCCACAAGATGATTTCGAATTGGTATTGCAACGAGTGCGACAACAATTATGGGAAGCCACATCGGTTGAGACATTGGATAAAAACGCTACCAGTTTGATGAAACTCCTTACTCCCGAAGGTAAATGGCCTAACATAGACTACAAATGCTTTTTCCGCACTAACTGGGAACCACAAGACCACTTGAATCGTGCGCGTCGTATGCTTACTGCTTATACCTGTCCTGAATCAAGCCTTTATGGTAATCAGGTGTTGTATCGTGCTATTGACAAGGCGTTACGATTGTGGAATGACTTGAAACCTACCTCTTTTAACTGGTGGTACAATGAAATTTCTGCACCCAAGATTATGGCAGATATCTTGGCATTGCTTGAAGCATCGCCGGTAAAATTCCATGCCAGCATACCTGAGGGGTTGATGTACATGATGGAACAAAGTGACCCTCGAAAGTGGACAGGTGCCAATAAGCAGGATATCGCTATGCACCACATGGTGAGAGGATGTGTACTGAAAAACGACAGTATCGTTAGTACCAATGTAAGCGAGTTCTTCCAACCGGTGTGTATTACCGATTTTGAGGGTATTCGTGAAGACCTCTCTTACCAACAGCACAACAATCAATTGTATATAGGTGGTTATGGAACAGTATTTGTAAATAATATAGCTCAAATAGCACCTCTTTTTGTAGGAACTAAATATGCATTGAACGAAGAGCAGACCAAACTTTTCTCGGAATTCGTTAGAAGTACTTATCTCAATGTATTCCGTTCACGTTACATGGACTTCGGTGTATGTGGACGAAGTGTAAGTCGTAAAAAGACTTTAGACCTTGGTGATTATGCTACGCTATTCAAGAAAATGAAACAGTTGGACCCTGCCAACTCAAAGGAATATGATGATGCTGCAGCTCGTTTTGCTACAAAAAATCCAACCATTGGACGTAGCAACCGCAACAAATTATATTACACCTCCGACTACATGTTGCACAACCGTAGACGTTACGACTTCTCGGTACGTGCCGTATCGAAACGTACTTGCCGTTCAGAAAGTGGTAATGGTGAAAACCAATGGGGAACTTATGTAAGTGAGGGTGCTACCAATATTCGCGTTTCAGGTGACGAATATGTAGATATTTTCCCTGTATGGGAATGGGATAAGATTCCTGGTACTACAGCTCCTGAAGGCGAAGTGGAAAACCACAATGAATGGGGAGTTCCAGGTGTTGCTGAATTTGTAGGAGGAGTTTCAGATGGTATGTATGGCGTTATGACATACGCTATGGATGATTATAATACCCAGGCCCATAAGGGGTGGTTCCTTTTCGACAACGAAATCGTATGCTTAGGTTCAGGCATTGCAAGCACAACTGATAAAAATATCAATACATCGGTGAACCAATGTCATTTGGTAGGCGATGTCTTTATGATAAATAATGGTCAATTAAGTAAGGTAGGTGCAGGAAACAATCTGAAACTTGATTATCAAGGTTGGGTATGGCACAATAAAGTAGCTTATTATTATCCTGAAAGTGTATCGATGAATTTGAAAAACGGTACACAAAGTGGTAAATGGTCGAAAGTGAATTTTAACCAATCGGGTGATTTGGTAACTTTACCGGTCTTCAATATGTGGATAGGACATGGAGTGAAACCTCAGCAAGGGAAGTATGCTTATATGATCATACCGGGTATTGCTTCACCTGCTTCAGTTGCTTCATACGATTTGAATGCAATTCAAATCCTAAACAACTCAAAAGATTTACAAGCTGTTCTACATAATAAACTGGATATGCTACAAACCATTTTCTATGCTCCAGGCGAATTTAAATTTGGCAATAGAGTGCTAAAGGCTAATAAACCTTGTGTAGTATTGGTAAAAAAAGCAAACAGTGATGCACCTGAGATATTGGTAAATGACCCTACTCAAAAAGAAAATCTTAAGGTCGGCAATGATATCATGCTAATTAATCCTATGTAAAACTTAATACAATGAATCTGTCTTCTTTAATATTTATTATACATATCTTTGAACGTTAATCAATATTAATTATATAAATTATTATGAAGAAATTTCTTCTTATATTAAGTCTTGTTTTCTTATCTCTTTTTCAAGCGAGCGCAGCACAGAAAGATACACTGAAGATTCTTGCAATCGGAAATAGTTTTTCAGAGGATGCTATTGAACAGCACCTTTCTGCTCTTGCAAGGGCAGAAGAAGTGAATGTTATCATCTGCAATATGTATATCGGAGGATGCTCTATTGATAGGCATGTGGACAATCTTCGTAACAACAAGCCGGAGTACAGATATCGCAAGATAGATATTAACGGGAAGATGACTGAGATTTTTGGATATACACTCGAGAAAGTTTTAGGTGAGGAGAATTGGGATTATGTAAGTCTCCAACAGGTAAGTCAAGACTCCGGTATCCCGGAATCGTATGTTCTTCTTCCTGAGCTTGTTGAGTATGTAAAGGCAAGAATACCAAAAGATGCAACTATTATGTTCCATCAAACTTGGGCTTATGGTCCAAAATCAACCCACGGAGGTTTTGTGAACTATGATAGAGACCAAATGAAGATGTATAATGCTATTGTGAGTAGTGTAAATCAGGAGGCTTCGAAGGTTGGAATTAAGCATATCATCCCTTGTGGTACAGCAATCCAAAATGCGAGAACATCAGCTTTGGGCAGTGACCTTACTCGTGACGGATACCACCTTAGTTTTACACACGGGCGTTATATAGCATCTTGTGTCTGGCTTGAGTCTGTTATTGGAGTAAACCCTGTCGGAAACAATTATTGTCCTGAAGGGATGACTGCTAAAGAGTGTAAATTAGCACAAAAGGCTGCTCACAAGGCTGTAAAGAGACCATATAAAATTTCATCAATAAAATAATTTCGTCTATGAAACGTTTTATTTTAATTACTGCGCTTTCTCTTATAGTGCTTTTGTCATTTGCGAGAGAATATAAATACGACAAGGAAATTTTATATAAAGGAACTCCTGATGCTTATACGGAAAAGATGTGTCGCTTGGATGTTGCATACGAGAAGGGTGCAGAAAACAGACCGGTTATCGTTTGGTTTCACGGTGGTGGACTTACCGGAGGATGGAGACATATTCCCGAAGAATTGTTAATGGATGGGGCGGTTGTCATCGGAGTAGGCTACAGGTTTGTTACAGAAGTTTCAATCTCTGAGACTCTTGATGATGCAGCAGCTTCTGTTGCTTGGGTATTCAAGAATGTTGAAAAATATGGAGGAGACCTTTCAAAAATATATCTCGCAGGCCATTCTGCAGGTGGGTATATTGTTAATATGTTGGGACTTGATAAGAAATATCTTGCGAAATATGATATTAATCCGGATAAACAGATCAAAGCTTTAGTTCCATATAGCGGACAGGTTATCACTCATTTTGCACAGCGACGCAAGCAGGGAATAAATGAATTAACACCAACAATCGATCCTCTCGCTCCACTTTATTATGTGAGAGGAGATGCGGCTCCGTTACTTGTGATATCCGGAGATCGTGAATTGGAATTATACGGACGCTATGAAGAGAATGCTTACTTTGTCCGTATGCTCCGCC
>JAEZKJ010000065.1 GCA_023415545.1 Bacteroidota bacterium | reverse complement strand
GTGTTAAACTAAGTTTTATCTTTGGATTAATAATGGCAAGTAAAGCATTTCCTTTATCTCCCTGTGCATTAAGATAAAGTGGGTTTGTATTATCTAAATCTTTATGTATATAACCTTTCCAAGTAAACAACTGAAGTAAAGAGAGGTTTATATTAAAATTGCCATATTTACCAAAATCAATATATGTATCATTTTTAATGCTATAACCACTACCCATATTGTAATTCCTATCAATTACATGATAATAATCACTAAGACTACCTCCTAAAAGTACTCCACTGAGAAATAAACCTTGTTGAAGGGCAATTATACTATTATGTTTTGGTAGTTTTAAAATTATACCTGGACCAAAGCTTGCTGCTTCTGATATTTTATATGGGATATTGTTAGAATCATCTATTATAGCTTCTGAATCATAATAGTTGAAATGTTGAAATATACCAAACATCATTTCCACTTTCGAAGTTTTTTTAATGGTTGTTCCCCATATACGTCCCAAAATATTGATTCGGTTTATCAATGGTTGATTTGAGGAAAGGCCAAAAGCTATGTCAGCTTTAAAGAAATCGTAAGGTGAATTATATTCATTATCAAATGGGTCACCATATAGAGTATGAAGATTTATGTATGGGTTGTATTCACCCTTAAACATATGATTGTCATCTGCAAGATATCTTATTCCTAATTGTACCGAAAATTTTACCGGTATATCTTCATAATCATGGTATTTGTAAAACGAATGCTTAACTTTCCACATATCACCACTTATCAATCTGTTAAATCCTCGAATAGGAGATATAATTGTACCGGCGAGTTCTCGCAGGAATCGTTCTCCTCCTCTTTTTGAGTCATTAAGAACCAATGAAGACATACGATAAGTAAATTCACCTAAAGCAATACCTCCTATAGTTGTTGCCATTAAATCGTTTATTGCTGCCGGTTCATTCTCGAACACGAACTCCCACATCAAACTGCCTGCAAGAGAGTAGGGGGCTGATTCCCAAAAAGTGAGTCCGTTACTTCTAGCTGTATTAAAATATAGGCTTCCATGATAAGGGTGTGCAAAAAGATTGGTTGAAAATTGATCATTGTCCCACACAAATCCATATTTTATGTTATGCTTGATAGTGTTGATACTAATCTTTGCGAAATCTTCCTGCATAACATATCTGTCGAATGCCCAAACGGAAAGATTTAACCCAACCATTTCAGCAGCACCCTTTAGAAAATGTTTTTTTCTTGTTGGATCGTTGAAGGAAAATAAGCTATCACTTTTCTGTAAAATTTGTGAACTTAAACTGTTGAAGGTAATAAGTAAGAAAAGAGATAGTAATATTATTTTTGTCTTCATTCCATCTTCTCAAATTAGGTTTATTGCACTATTTAAAATAGTACAACACCTAATGAGAAAATAGGTTTTTTATCGTAGAATTTATTTCTATCGTAATATCTAGTTAAGCTATATCCTCCTGAAGCGAAAATGCTGATATCTTTAGTAACAATATATTCTAAATTAATTTTCCCTTGTAAAGCATACATTCTTTCAGGAGTTATTTCATTTTGATTATCAAAACTTTCAATATGATAGTAACCTAAGTCACCACTAATCTCTATTTTTTGGGTGATAGGATAGTATATACCTGTTCTGTAAAATATAGCACCTGAAAATTTATCATTCAACCCTAGGTAATGTGTCCCAACACCAATAATACTATAGGTAGATGAGTTTTTAAAACGAGCTGCTATGTTGAATTTGCTACTATTCCCTGTGAATAGCATCATCTGTATTCTTGTTTTTGGATTAATATTTACAAGACCTATTTTATTTACTGTAGAATCTTTGCTATAATTAATTATACCAACTTGCAACCCTCGACTTTTTATGTCGCTCATATTTAATATTCCTACTTGTAATCCATCGAGTTGTCCTGCATAGTTTGCCGGTGCTAGTTGCATTCCTTGAGTTTTCCCTTGACTAATATTTACCATACCGGCAAGTTGGAATGACCCAATGGAATTGGCAGCTATATTCACTGCACCTGCCAATTGTAATCCTTTTAATGTGTCGGCAGCTATATTGGTTAGGGCAGTAGCTTGTAATCCGGAAACATTAACTCCTACATTAGCTAGAGCTGAAAGTTGTGCACCTCTATTTTCTTTTCCTGCGATGTTAATGATTGATGCTATCTGAAATCCATTAGCTTTTTCAGATGTTGCATTCATAAGTCCTGCAATAGCCAATCCATTTTGTTTTCTTCCTGACACATTAGCTATACCTGATATATGAATACCATTCATCTCTCTGCCTGATAAATTCAGTAATCCACCTATAACAAGACCGGAAGATTTGTTTCCAACAACATTACCGAATCCTGAAGTCAGCAAACCATTTGCTTCTTTACCAACAATATTCATAAGCCCGCTGAGCATAACACCACTCGAATATACGCCGGTTATATTAGTAATACCACTAATCATCACACCTTTGGATCTATATCCATTGATGTTTACAAAACCAGAGGTTTGTAATCCTATCATACTACTTTTAACAGAACTAGATATAATATTAATGCCTATACCTTTCTGCTTATTAATATTGGTCATTAAACCAACATTAAAGTATGAACTATTAATACTATCTCTATTTGATGAGATGTTTAATGAAATATTTGGTGCTTTTCTAGTTGTTTTGCTTTTATTCTGTGCAAAAACAAAATTAGTGTTAACTGCAAAAGATGCAGTTAACACTAAAATATATTTATATGAAATGATTTTCATAATTTCTCTCTGAGTAATCTCAGAATATTTTAAATCTCTTGATAAAGGAAACGTTTGATACTTTTCTTAGGAGTCTTTTCAAACTCTTCGTGATAAATCTTTATTCTAGATATCTGTGAATATGCAGGGATTTCAGCATTAAGAGCAACTCTGTTAGCTTCCATCAGCTCCTCAATTTGTTCCTCTGTTAATCCTTGAATATGTGCCTCTTCAAAATCAGGGTAGATAAGTGCGGCTAGGCGACCATCGTGTTGCTGAATGATGATGCTTTCACAAACAAGAGGCATGTTGTTTAATTTATCTTCAATCTCTTCAGGGTAGATATTTTGTCCGGAAGGACCAAGTAACATATTTTTACTCCTTCCTTTTATGGTAAGGTTACCTTCTGCATCAATTATACCAAGGTCACCTGTGCGCATCCATCCATCTTCGCTGATTGCTTCAGCAGTAGCTTGAGGATTTTTGTAATAACCAAGCATTACATTAGGACCTTTAATTAATATTTCTCCTACAATATTTTCAGGATCAGGACTCTGGATTTTTATCTCCATTCTATGTACAGGTTTACCGCATGAACCGGCTTTGAACTTTTTCCAATCTTCATAACATATCAGAGGAGCACATTCTGTCATACCATAACCTACAGTATAAGGGAATTCAATACTTCTAAGGAATTTCTCTATATCCTGATTAAAAGATGCACCACCAACAACTATTTCATAGAAGTTACCTCCAAAGGCTTGAATCATTTTCTCTCTAACTGTAGCTTTTATCTTATCGCTCACAATAGGAACTTTAAGAAGTATCTTCATTGTTGGAGTCTGCAATTTTGGAAGAATGCTCTTCTTGATAATTTTTTCAATAATCAATGGAACAGCAATAACCAAGTTTGGCTTAATTTCAGCGAAGGCTTGGAAAATAATTTTTGGACTTGGTATTCTTGTTAAGAAATAAACATGACATCCTGAACAGAATTCAAAAATGAATTCAAAGGCTAGTCCATACATATGAGCCATTGGCAACATAGAAACTACTTTTTCTCCAGGATTTAATGTTAGTACATCTAAAGCAAACTGAATATTCGACCAAATTGCCCTATATGGTATCATTACACCTTTTGATGAACTGGTAGTTCCTGATGTATAATTGATAATGGCAAGAGCTTCAGGGTCGTCTATTTTATATGATACATGTTCTGGACGGAAGTATCTTGGGAATTTTTTACCAAATAGTTCATTCAAATGATTACGAGCATAATCAAGTTTTTCACTTCTTGATACTAATAATGAGAAGTCATTCAATAAAAGGATGCCTTCAAGATCAGGCATAGCACTTTCGTTAAGACCTTCCCAAACCATATCACCCACAAAAAGGAGTTTTGAGTCCGAATGGTTTACAATATTGTGAATATTGTCAGGTTTAAATTCGTGTAGAATAGGTACTGCAACGGCACCATAAGTTAATGTAGCTAAGAATGCTACACCCCAGTGTGAACAGTTGCGTCCACAAATTGCAATCTTGTCGCCCTCTTTTATACCACTTTCTTCAAAAATAATATGTAATTTCTCAATTTTTCGAGCTACATCTTTATATTGAAGTGTTGCACCATTATAATCAGTCAAAGCATCGAGATCCCAATATTTCTTTACGCTTTTTTCTAAAAAGGTGATAAAACTTTGCTCCATATTAATATTTAATTAATTCTTAATTTTTTTGCACAAATAGTGTTATAATGAGCAAAGATAAGGCTTTCCATATGGTAAACAAAAAAAATGTTTACTTTTTTTCCTTTTATTATTCAGTAAACAGAAAGAAATAAACATATAGGTAATATTTTTTATTATTGCTCAATCTTCACTCTATTAAAATAATCAATATGATTTATAAACAAAAATAAAAGGGTGACCCAAAAATTAGACAGGTTTAATTTTTAACTAATTGATTATCAGTGTTAGCTTTTACAAAATTGAGAAATACTACTTAGAAGACTACATGGAGGTCGTGATTAAGCAAAAAAACTACGAGTGCAAAGGAGTAAACTCTTTTGAAAGTAATGCGCTGAAAACAAACATTTTTAAAGATTTCAGGCTGACAAACAACAGTGGCGTATTAAGGAACTACACGGTTCACTATATACGCCACTTTTACATAATCTAAAATATTACACACAAATCACTTTGAAGTGATTTACGCACATCGATAATACGCTGATTTCTACTCCCTCGAAAGTGCAGTGACGTATCTCGTTCGGTTTCGATATAACGACCATCAACAATTACATCACACAATTCGACCAACTTACGACGAATTTGGTGTTTAAGCAAATCCTCAAAGCAGTATCCCGTGTAGCACCAAATGGTTTTGTCGGTCTTAGACTTAATCATTTTAGCCAACTCAATAAAACCTTCGGGATACAACATCGGGTCGCCACCCGTAAAAGTTACATTCATGTCGGCATCGACAATCAATCGAAACAACTCTTCGATATCTATCACCTCGCCACCGCTCTCGTTCCACGATTGAGGATTGTGGCACCCCTTACAATGGTGTTCGCACCCTGCACAATATAGCGAGGTGCGTAACCCAATACCATCAACCGAAGTTCCGTACTTAATATCAAGTATGCGAATACTATTTGTGAATAACTCTGTCATTTAATTCTGCCAATTTAGCTTTATTCCAACGCTCGGTTGTACCAACCAAGTAGCCCGTAATGCGTTGAAGTTTATCAATGTTGTTGCTACCACATTTCGGACATATAGTCAAATCTTGCTGTGCATCTTCGTAGCCACAATTCATACAACGATTGCGATTGTGATTTACCGAGCAGTAGCCGATGTTATTTTTATCCATTAAATCGACAATATCCATGATTGCCTGCGGATTGTGCGTAGCATCGCCGTCGATCTCAATATAGAAAATATGACCTCCTCGCGTTAGATCGTGGTATGGTGCTTCAATCTCAGCCTTATGTTTAGGCGAGCACTTATAATATACGGGAATATGATTAGAGTTGGTATAATACTCTTTGTCGGTAACGCCTGCTATCTCGCCAAACTTCTTGCAATCTATGCGAGTAAAACGACCCGATAAGCCCTCGGCAGGAGTTGCCAATACACTGAAATTATGTTGGTATTGCTCCGAAAACTCATTTACTCTATCACGCATATAAGTTATGATTCTCAAACCCAACTCTTGTGCCTCCTCCGATTCTCCGTGATGTTTACCAACCAGCGCAATCAGACATTCAGCAAGGCCGATAAAGCCAATACCGAGCGTACCTTGATTGATGACACGCCCTACGGTGTCATTGGGCTTAAGCTCCTCACAACCCGACCACAGAGAGGACATAAGCAAAGGAAATTGTTTAGCGAGGGCTGTCTTTTGAAAATCGTATCTGTCGCACAACTGCTTGGCAGTAATATCCAAAATATTATCCAACTTGGCAAAGAAGTGTTCTATTCGTTGAGTTTTATCTTCGATACTCATACACTCAATTGCCAAACGCACAATGTTAATTGTTGAGAAAGAGAGGTTGCCTCGTGCAATAGAGGTCTTCTCGCCAAAGCGATTCTCGAAAACTCGTGTACGACAGCCCATTGTGGCTACCTCATACTGGTAGCGTTTAGGGTCATTTTCATTCCACTTTTCGTGTTTATTATATGTCGCATCAAGATTTACGAAGTTTGGGAAGAAACGGCGAGCCGCAACTTTACAGGCAAATTGATACAAATCATAGTTTTTATCCTCAGGCAGATAACTTACGCCACGCTTCTTTTTCCATATCTGAATGGGGAATATAGCAGTCGAGCCACTTCCTACGCCCTCGTATGTGGACTGCAATAACTCACGAATAATACAACGACCCTCTGCCGAAATATCCGTACCATAGTTGATAGATGAAAAGACAACTTGGTTTCCACCTCGTGAATGGATTGTGTTCATATTGTGGATGAATGCCTCCATTGATTGGTGAACTCGGCTAATGGTGCGATTTATAGCGTGTTGTTTGAATCGCTCATCACCCTGCAGAAAATCTAGTTCTCGATAAAGATAATCATTTATTTCTGCCTCGTATAGATGCTTCAAATCTATGCCTGTGAGTTTCTCAATAGTCTTTACCTCCTCAATGTAACTGCGACGCACATAAGGCGCAAGATAGAAATCAAAAGCAGGTATTGCCTGACCTCCGTGCATCTCGTTTTGTACGGTCTCCATCGAAATACAAGCCATAATAGAAGCTGTTTCTATACGCTTCGTTGGGCGGCTCTCGCCGTGTCCAGCCTGAAAACCGTGTTCGAGAATCTTATCCAATGGGTGCTGGATACAAGTGAGCGACTTGGTTGGGTAGTAATCCTTATCGTGGATATGAAGATAGTTGTTACGCACCGCCCACAGAGTATCTTCCGACAATAGATAATCATCGACAAAAGGCTTTGTTGTCTCCGATGCGAACTTCATCATCATACCTGCAGGAGTATCAGCATTCATATTTGCATTCTCACGTGTTACATCATTAGATTTCGCCTCCACTATTTCCAAAAACATTTCACGAGTCTTTGCTTTACGAGCAATGCTTCTTTTGTCGCGATAGGCGATGTAACTTTTAGCTACCTCCTTGCGAGGCGAGGCCATAAGTTCAACCTCTACCATATCTTGAATTTCCTCCACCGAAGATTGTTCTTTACCGCGAAACTCTATGCGGTCAACAATTTTATAAACGAGAACTTCGTCCTCTCCTGCCTCTGTCGTAAGCATCGCTTTGCGTATAGCCGCAGCGATTTTCTCGCGGTTAAATCCCACGATACGACCATCTCTTTTAACAACTGTCTGTATCATATGCGTTAATTTATAAATATTTACAGCCTATGATACTTGCGGGGAATGTTCCAGATTAAATCTTCTTGTTTTGCAGACTCTATCTTTGATACTCTATCTCCCGAAAGTATCTAAATTATAGAAAAAGGCAGGTCTTCTGACTTGTTTCGTCCGTGCGGTCTTCCCACTCATACAGCAGTGACCATTAAGATTGCACGGAGCTTTTAGAAACTTACAGCTACGGGTATAGTCTCGGATTTGCACCGATGTTCCCTTTTCATTCTTAGCGACTGACGTCGCCTCAAACACCTTAATCTGTTTGCAAAGATAAAAAATATATAGACAAAGAAAGAGAAATATTTCAGAAATTTTCAACAATGAGTTAATAGTTTAAGAAGGTAATTCTATAAGATAAAACAACAAAGTGTTAAGTTGTTACTTTATTTTACGAGGTAGCACTAATAGGTCTTAATTTCGACTACATAGAGGACTACGTGAGAAGAGTTGAATCTTCTTAAAATAAAGGTTTATACGATTATTGCTTGGTCAATCAGTCAGCATCTAAACGACTTAATACTTTTTTTAATTAATTGTTTCTGAAATTTCTACGCTTGCAGACAGATGAAGAAGCAGTTGCAGGAGAATATCCACTTCATGTAGCTGTCGGGAATGGGCAGGTTAGATTTCAGAACCATCAACAGGTTCCGTAGTGAAAGTACTGCAAATCTGTTTCATATATAGGATATGAATCCGTAGTGTAAGTCTATCGAGCTTCGAATTGTAAGGGATGCCTGTTAAAAGGAATGTGCTACAAAAGAAAAAGTGATAGAAGAACAATTGAAATGAATCTTAAAGCCAATGGTTATCGTGAAAAGGCAAGGGAGCTTCTCAACACAAAAGAAGGAGTGCGCCATAAAAGCAGTAGGTCTATAGAACCGGAGGCTGTTTTTGGGAACATCAAGTTCAATCACGGGTTCAAGAGGTTCAAACTAAAATCCAAGGAAGAAGTATCTGTGGAATGGGGACTTGTAGCAATTGCAGACAATAGCCTTATTATCTTGCAAAAAATGGCTGCATAAAATATATTTGTATTTTTTTAAAAGGTTAAGTAGAAAACCATAAGAAAAAGATAACATAAGAAAACCGGATCAAAATTTCTTTTGACCCGGCCTCTTTATGGTATAAAGAATAAATTATTTAGAACTGAAATATTTCATGAACTGTGTTCTTTCAAATGGATTAGCATTATCTTCCATTTTTAAGTTCATCAATCCTTTAAACTGAGAAATACTGTTATACC
>JAEZKJ010000052.1 GCA_023415545.1 Bacteroidota bacterium | reverse complement strand
TACCGGCAGGAGCAGCAAGCATCATACCCATTCTAACGCCATCAGCACCAAATCGGTCAATTAACTCCAATGGATCGGGTGAGTTACCAAGAGATTTAGACATCTTACGTCCAATCTTGTCACGTACGATACCGGTGAAATATACATTTTTGAATGGCATTTTGTGCTCATATTCGTATCCTGCCATAATCATACGTGCTACCCAGAAGAAGATAATATCCGGACCGGTTACAAGGTCATTGGTAGGGTAGTAGTAATTGATCTCTTCATTGTTTGGATTGTTTATTCCATCGAACAGAGAGATAGGCCATAACCATGAAGAGAACCAAGTATCAAGACAGTCTTCGTCTTGGCGTAAGTCATTCATTGTTAATGAAGCATTACCTGTTTTCTCCTTAGCCAATTCAAGAGCTTTCTCCTCAGTCTCAGCAACAACATAACCACCTTCAGGAAGGAAATATGCAGGAATTCTATGTCCCCACCATAATTGACGGCTAATACACCAATCTTTTATGTTCTCCATCCAATGTTTGTATGTATTCTTATATTTTGAAGGATAGAACTTAATGTCATCATCCATTACAGCATCTAAAGCAGGTTTAGCAAGTTCTTCCATTTTCAAGAACCACTGCATAGACAATTTTGGCTCGATAGCTACATTAGTTCTCTCGGAGAAACCAACTTTATTAGTATAAGCTTCAACTTTTTCCAATAAGCCGTCTTCAGCAAGATCTTTTTCTATCTGTTTTCTAACATCGAATCTGTCCATTCCTACATATAGCCCTGCAGCTTCGCTTATAGTACCATTGTCATTAAAGATATCTATGCTCTTAAGGTTATATTTCTCACCAAGCATATAGTCATTAACATCGTGTGCAGGAGTAACTTTTAGACAACCTGTACCAAATTCGATGTCAACATAATCATCTTCTATAACCGGAATAACTCTTCCTACCAATGGAACAATAACGTTTTTACCTTTTAACCATTCATTCTTAGGGTCATTAGGATTAATACACATAGCTGTATCGCCCATGATTGTCTCAGGACGTGTAGTAGCTACTACTGCATAGCGACCTTCAGGATCATTTTCAACTTTATATTTTAGGTAGAAAAGTTTGCTATTCTCTTCCTTGTAAATCACCTCTTCATCACTAAGAGCAGTAAGAGCTTGAGGATCCCAGTTTACCATACGCACGCCACGGTAAATAAGACCTTTATTGAATAGATCAACAAACACTTTTATCACACTCTCCGAGCGCAATTCATCCATTGTAAATGCAGTACGATCCCAATCACATGATGCACCTAGTCTACGCAACTGTTTAAGAATAATACCACCATGTTCATCAGTCCATTCCCAAGCATGCTTTAGAAACTCGTCACGTGTTAGGTCAGTTTTCTTTATTCCCTGTTGAGCAAGTCGGTTCACCACTTTTGCTTCAGTCGCAATTGAAGCGTGGTCAGTACCCGGTACCCAACAAGCATTTTTACCTTGCATTCTAGCACGACGTACTAAAATGTCCTGAATAGTATTGTTAAGCATGTGACCCATATGCAGAACACCTGTTACATTTGGTGGAGGGATTACTACGGTATATGGTTCACGACCATCAGGTTTTGAACTGAATAATTTGTTGTCCAGCCAGTACTGATACCATTTACCCTCAACATCTGCAGGATTATACTTACTTGCTAATTCCATCGTATTATATCTTTTTTAATTTACTATCATATAATTAGATGCAAAATTAATAAAAGTAGCTGGATTATAGAAGGGTATTATGATATCGTTTTAAAATTTTAATCCAAACTAAGAACTACTATAGTTTTATTATTATATTTTTGTTTTCTAAAAATAACAAAATGCATACAAGAGAGGAAAAAATCGAAGCTTTTGGACGTTTTCTCGATATATTAGATGAGTTGCGAGTAAAATGTCCTTGGGATAGAAAACAGACTAACCAGTCATTAAGACCAAATACTATTGAGGAGACATACGAACTGTGTGATGCTTTAATAAAAGAGGATAAGAAGAATATATGTAAAGAGTTGGGTGATGTACTGTTACATGTTGGCTTTTATGCAAAAATAGGTAGCGAAACAGGCGATTTCGACATAAAAGATGTTTGCGATCAACTATGCGATAAATTGATTTTTCGTCACCCACATGTATTCGGTGAAGAGAAGGCTGAATCGAGTGAAGCTGTATTGAAAAACTGGGAGCAGCTTAAAATGAAAGAGAAAGATGGTAATAAGCGAGTTTTAAGTGGTGTTCCTGACTCTTTGCCTTCATTAATAAAAGCGTACAGAATTCAAGATAAAGTTAGAAGTGTGGGATTCGACTGGGAAGAGAGAAGTCAAGTTTGGGATAAAGTTAAAGAGGAGATAGCTGAGTTCGAAGCTGAAGTTGATAATATGGATAAAGATAAAGCTGAAGCAGAATTTGGTGATTTATTGTTTAGCCTCATTAACGCTGCTCGTTTATATAAAATAAATCCTGACAATGCATTGGAGAGAACAAACCAGAAATTTATTAAGCGTTTTAATTATTTGGAAGATAATACAATAAAGAAAGGTAGAACTCTAAATGATATGTCACTGGCTGAGATGGATGAGATTTGGAATGAAGCGAAAGCTTTGGATAAAAAATAACTAAACATATATAAATAAAAAAGGTTGCTATATCAATTTTGATGTGGCAACCTTTTTCGTTATAATAAATTAGTTATCTTGTCTCATTGGTGGACGATGCATAATCTTTAGCATGTCTCTATGAAATCTCATCTCAGCAATTTGTAATCGTAGAAGTTTCTTAGAGGAGATAATTTTTTTAAATTTTGGGATATATTCCAATTCTAATTTGTCGGAAGCAATTTTTGCTTCAGCAACTTTTTGAATCATATCCGAACATTCTTGTTCCGATAAATTCTTTCCTCTGATATCCCTGGTATTACCCCATACTTTATTATTTATTTGAGCTTTTTTATCCTGAAGTTCATAATATAATGGGAAAAATTTACTTGCTTCATCTTCAGTAATGCCACTTTTCTCCATGAAATATTTCTGTTGTCTGTTTCTAAACTCCTCTTTAGAAATACCTTTACCTGGTCCAGGACCCTGTGCATTTATAGTTGAAAGGGTAAATAGTGAGATGAAAAAGATAAAAAAAAGTCTTTGTATCATATTTTCACTTATTAGTTATGTTATTATCTGCATCTGTAATATAAGTATATAGAGTATAATCATCGACCATAGAATTATCGATAATTATCTCTAACTCAGCATCTGAGAATAGACTTAAACTATTCTCAGATGAATTGCTATTATCTTTTTCATGATTACCGGTTAATACTTTAAAACTAAACATCAATCCGCAAAACATAGCAGTCATATATATCCATGGCTTAATTCTTTGCCATGTGGTAATTTTAAGTTCTGGCACATCTTCTTTCTCTGGAAGCTTATCCATGAGTTCATTGGTAAAATTCTCGAAATAGCCTTCAGGAACATTAAATGGGTTTTTTCTCCCAAATTTTTCTAATAATTTATCCTCTTCTTTCATAACTTTACGTTCCTTTCTCTTATTTAGATAAGATTTAGAATAAAAGGTTTAATAGGAATCTTTTAAAAGATTCTCAATTTTTTTTACTGCATGATGATATGATGCTTTTAAAGCACCAACTGTAGTCCCCATAATTTCAGAAATTTCTTCATATTTCATCTCCTGAAAATATTTAAGATTAAAAATAATCTTTTGTTTTTCAGGAAGCGAATTAATAGCTTTCTGAAACTCAAGTTGTGACTCTTCAGCATCAAAATAGGTGTCACTCTCAAGTCTGTTTATCATTGCTATTTCAGCGTCATCTATTGAGATAGCCTCTGTAGCCCTCTGTTTATTTAAAAAAGCGATACTTTCATTAAAAGCTATTCTATATAGCCATGTAGAAATTTTTGCATCGCCTCTGAAATATTCAATATTCATCCATGCCTTGATAAAAGTGTTTTGAAGAACATCATCAGCATCTTCATGTGATAATACAATCCTTCGTATTTGCCAATATAATTGTTCTTTAAATTCATTGACTATACACTCAAAGGCTTCTCTCTGTTTTTCAGGCTGTTGTAGTAATAGTGCAATCTCTTTATCTTTGTTATTCCCCATTGAGTAAATATCTGTAATAATGTATTAGATAAAAAAGCAATTTGTTGGTTTAATTTATAAACATATTTTAAAATTTTCTTTTGCTAAAATTGTGTTTTTAAATACTGTTTTAGCTTCATTTAATAGTAACTGTTCATCCTCATATCTTGCTGAGAAATGTCCAATTATTAATTTACCCACGTTTGAATCTTTTGCAATAGTAGCAGCTTGTTTTGCTGTGGAATGAAACGTTTCTTGAGCACGTTTTATTTCACTTTCAGCAAATGTGGCTTCATGAAAAAGTAAATCACATTCTTTAATTAACTCAATTATAGATGGATTATATATAGTGTCGGAACAATATGCATATTTCCTAGTTCTCTCGGGATCGAATGTAAGAATGTCATTTGCTATAACTTCCCCATCTTCTGTTATGAAATCATACCCATTTTTAATACAGTTTATATATGCTAAAGGGATTTTATACATATCCATCATCTCCCTATTTATATGTCTAAGGGCAGGTTTTTCCTCGAACAGGAAACCACACGTCGGAATTCTATGTTTTAGTGGAATTGTTCTTACAATAAGTGATCTATCCTCATATATAATGCTGGAAATAGTTGGATCGATTTGGTGAAACTCTACATCATAACTCATTCCTTTACAAAAATAATCGAGTTGAGGTTGAAGAATTTTTATCAAATCTTTATGCGAATAGAGGTGAAGAGTTGCTGTACGTCCTAGAAGTGCAAATGTAGATATAAGGCCCATTAGTCCAAAGCAATGATCACCATGAAGATGAGAAATAAAAATATGGTTTAAACGGCTAAACTTAATTTTTGATTTTCTAAATTGAAGTTGTGCTGCTTCACCACAATCTATCATAAATAGCTTATCTCGAAAGTTTATGACTTGACAAGAGGGGAAATGCCTAGTTGTGGGGAGAGCTGATCCGCATCCTAATATGTTTATTTCGAATTTTTCCATAATTATTATAATTATAATGCAAACCTTATTTATAACTACTTCTCGATTAATAACGAAAGGTGCATAATAATATTTCTTTCCTAAGCAAATATATAAACATTTTTGCAATCAATACTCCATTTCTATTTCAACTTTAGATATTAGTTTATTACTCCTTTATACTATTATAATAATAGAATTATCATTTTAATATTTATACATGAATACGTAGTTATGATTATTTTCTACTAATTCATTTTTCAGATTAAAACTTGGTTTATATAAATCATAGTTTAATCTATATAAACCATACATTAATTTATATAAACTATAGTTTAGTTTAATATATTGATCGTGATTATTTTGAAAAAATGATGAAGAAAAAGTGATTTATGATTGAATAAAGCAAAAAAAATACCTGCTAATTGTTCAATCAATTAGCAGGTAAATAGTTTCCGTAATAATACAGATAATTATATATTAATATCTTCTGCGATTATATCCGTTGTTGTTTCTGTTGAAGCCGTTAGAAGATCTCTCTTCTCTTTGACGAGCGATACTTACATTGATTACTTTCCCTTCAAACTCTGTTTCGTTAAGTCTGTTGATTGCTTCTTCTCCTTCATTGTCATTAGCCATTTCGATGAAACCAAAACCACGTGAGCGACCTGTTTCTCTGTCTGTAATGATATTAGCAGAAGTTACTTCACCAAACTGAGAAAATAAATTTTGTAAGCTGTCATTCTTAGTATTCCAGCTAAGGTGTGAAACATAAATGTTCATTGTTCTTATTATTATTTGTTAATTATTGATATACGTACAGCATTAATACCGCGCGCATTTTTTTCTAATTCGTAAGTTACTTTATCGCCTTCCTTAATATTTTCAGGAGCGGCAGATATATGGAAGAAATATTTATTTCTATTATCTTTTGTTTTAATAAATCCAAAACCTTTTGAGCTGTTGTAGAATTCTACAACACCATTTTCAATACTATTCTCTTCAACTAATTCAGATTTTGGAACTGATATTTCAATCAAAGAAGCATCAATTTTTACGCGGGATTGAATAGGTGGGGTAGAAGTTAATTGCCCGTTTTCATCAACATATGCAATCATATCTTCAAATGAGTCAGAACCTTTACTTTGGCGTACCTCTTTCTTCTTCTGTTTTTCAAGACGCTTTTGTTGCTTTAATTTTTCTCTTTCTCTTTTTCCTGTTGTAATAGCCATCTTTATATTTGTTTTTAAAAGATGCACTTGAATTAATGCATTCTCTAATTAAATAACAAACCTTGGTTAAAATTGTTCAAAAAATAGTGTCTTAACTGATTCTTTATAAAGATTCTATTATGAAATTATATATGAAGGCTAGTCTAGTAAAAGAATAACTTAATAAATAATCTACCATTATCTTTTGTACAAATATACACCATCGATTTGTTATGATGTATTAAACAAATGAATTAGTAATGGTTTCTTTTAATGGATGATTATTCTCAATCGGAATGGAGTGGAATAGATAACTAAAGGATTTCCTATAATAACTCTGAATGTTCTGCACAAATGTATTGATATAATCAATACACTCCAAACAATATTAAATAAAAATAAAAAAAGGATGCATATTTCTATGCATCCTTATCATTTGAATCTATGTAAATTATTATTTACCGTTTTCTAATTGCTCTTTTAAAGCAGCAAGTGCATCGATATCACCAAGAGTTGTAGAAGCAGCTTGGTTTTGGATAGCAGGAGCTTCTTCTTTCTTAGCAGCTTTCTTAGCAGCAGCTTTCTTTTCAGCCTTCTCTTCAGCTTTTACAGCATCTTCGAATATACGGCTGTGAGAAAGAATGATTCTCTTAGCATCTTTGTTGAACTCGATAACTTTGAAGTTAAGTTTCTCGTCCATTTGAGCTTGTGAACCATCTTCTTTTACTAAGTGCTTAGGAGTAGCGAAACCTTCAACACCATAAGGAAGAGAGATAACAGCACCCTTGTCAAGCATTTCGATGATTGTTCCTTCGTGAACTGAACCTACAGTAAATACTGTTTCGAATACATCCCATGGGTTCTCTTCAAGTTGTTTGTGACCTAGGCTCAAGCGACGGTTTTCTTTGTCGATTTCAAGTACTTGAACTTTGATTTCACCACCAATCTGAGTGAACTCTGATGGGTGTTTAACTTTCTTAGTCCAAGAAAGGTCTGAAATGTGGATCAAACCATCAACACCTTCTTCAATCTCTACGAATACACCGAAGTTTGTGAAGTTGCGAACTTTTGCAGTATGTTTAGTACCGATTGCGTATTTCTCTTCGATATTTTCCCATGGATCTTGACGAAGTTGTTTGATACCAAGTGACATCTTACGTTCGTCACGGTCAAGTGTTAAGATAACAGCTTCTACTTCATCACCAACTTTCATGAAGTCCTGAGCAACACGTAGGTGTTGTGACCAAGACATTTCAGAAACGTGGATAAGACCTTCTACACCTGGAGCGATTTCGATGAATGCTCCGTAGTCAGCCATAACAACTACTTTACCTTTAACGCTATCACCAACTTTCAACTCTGAATCAAGAGCATCCCATGGATGAGGAGTAAGTTGTTTCAAACCTAAAGCGATACGTTTCTTGTCATCATCGAAGTCAAGGATAACAACGTTAAGTTTTTGATCAAGTTCAACAACCTCTTTAGGATCGCTAACACGTCCCCAAGAAAGGTCTGTGATGTGGATTAGACCATCTACGCCACCAAGGTCGATGAATACACCGTAAGATGTGATATTTTTAACAGTACCTTCAAGTACTTGTCCTTTTTCAAGTTTACCGATAATGTCTTTTTTCTGTTGTTCAAGTTCAGCCTCGATAAGTGCTTTGTGTGATACAACGACATTTTTAAATTCTTGGTTGATTTTAACAACCTTGAATTCCATTGTTTTTCCTACGAATACGTCGTAGTCACGGATAGGTTTAACATCAATTTGTGAACCTGGAAGGAATGCTTCGATGCCGAATACGTCAACGATCATACCACCCTTAGTACGACATTTAATGTAACCTTTAATAATTTCTTCTGATTCAAGTGCTGCGTTAACTCTATCCCAAGAGCGAGTAGCGCGAGCCTTTTTGTGTGAAAGGATTAATTGTCCTTTTTTGTCTTCTTGATTCTCGATGTATACTTCTACAGTATCACCTACAGCAAGTTCTGGATTGTAACGGAATTCGCTCAATGGAATGATACCATCTGACTTGTAACCAATGTTTACAACAACTTCACGTTTGTTCATTGAGATTACAGTACCGTCAACAACTTCGCGGTCGTTAACTTTGTTTAGAGTACCATCATAAGCTTTTTCAAGTTCTTCCTGGCTAATACCTACAAGAGATTCACCATTCTGATAAGCATCCCAGTTGAAATCTTCAATAGGAGCAATGTTCTTTAAGTTTTCCATTAATAAATTGTTAATACTAAATTAATTAAGTTAGACATTATATTGATAATGCAATTTTGCGCGCAAAGATACAACAAATTCCTGAAACAGAAATAGTTTTACGGAAAATGTTGAAAAAAAGTGCTACATAAATTTAAAAAAATGCTATTTTATTCTTCTAATGAATAGTCGATTGTAGTTACAACTCTAATTCTTTTAATGTATGGAGTATTAGCATCTCTGTCCTCAATAGTGAATTGCCCCTGATAGGCAGATTTTATTTTCCCTAATTTACTATCGGAATCTTTAGCAAATTTTTCACCAGCTTTTCGTGCATTTTTTGTTGCTTCCTCAATCATATTTGGTTTTACAGAGTTGAGGCCTGTATATTCATAAACAACATTATATCGATAGTCACCTCCTGTAATAGCAATACCCTGTTTTAATAGCTCACTTTGCTCGCTAATAAGTTTTCGAACAAGTGATACCTGCTTTGATGTAACTGTAATTACCGATGTTACATTATATCTGTATGGAGCAGGAGTACTATTATATCTCTCGGCTTGCATATCAATAATTTCAGGAGCATTGATAGTTATCTCCTCGTTACTTATGCCTTTAGAATTTAGAAAACTTACTATAGTTTTATTTTTTGAGTTTATATTATCATAAAGTGTTATAAGGTTATCTCCAAGATCTTTGTACATGAGTGGCCAAATCACTTTGTTGGCTTCGACTTCCATTTCTGCCAAACCTTTTACATTGACTACTCGGTTATCCCCGGTCACATTATCTAAGCCGGATTTAATAAATAATCCTAGCACTACAAAACCTATCGCCAATATTATGGCTTCAATTTTCCAATTTTTCATACGTTAAATAATTTAGTTTATAGTCTATAATTTAAGAGCAGTGCTCAATAAGTCCATCCATTGGTGATTTTATAAAGGTACCTATTTTTATTGAATTATTATCGGCAGCCTCTTTTACCTCTTTTCCAAAATAGAAACCAATCGACCCTACCACATTTACTTCATATTCTAGATAGTTATATATCTTTATGTTTCTATTAAAAAACTCACTAAAGCTATTAACCAATAGGTTGTGAATCTCAGCATTATCTCTGTTTTTATGTAAAAACGGACATATAGAAGCCAAAAATCTATTTGGAAAAGGTTCACGATAAACTTTATCCATTATCTGTGGTATAGTCAATTGGTAGTCGGAAAGAAATAGGTCGAATATATCCTTCGATAAAATAGATTTCATTCCATCAGCAATAAATTTTTTACCCAAAACAGCTCCACTACCTTCATCGCCTAATATAAATCCTAATGGAGGAATATTACTTATAATTTTTTCTCCATCATATTCACATGAGTTGGAACCTGTACCAAGTATAGCAGCAATACCCGGTTTATTTCCACAAGCTGCTTTGGCTGCTCCAAGCAAATCACTATCAACTTCTATACTATTACACGAAGGCAATAAATTAGTAAATATATCTTTAATTATAGTTGACTTCTCTTTTGTGCAGCCGGCTCCATAGAAAAATATTTTTTCAGGTTTTTCTTTTTTATTCAATATCTCTTCAATGATGTGACTTATCTCCTCACTATCCTGATAAAATGGATTAATACCTTTAGTTTGAATTATTTTATAATTCTCTTTACTTGTTTTAAAACACCAATCTGTTTTTGTAGAACCGCTATCTGCTATAAGTATCATAGTTATTAGATAATATTATT
>JAEZKJ010000152.1 GCA_023415545.1 Bacteroidota bacterium | reverse complement strand
TGTGTACTGGAAAGAGTTTACAGTTTGTTTCTTTAATCCTAACCAATTTTACTCGAAAAAGTTTTAATCCTATATTAGTTTACCACATTTTTATATAATACTAATATAGTTTACATGTTCATTTTTTTACACAAAAACTCATCGCTTAGGCATAGCCTTAAGGTAAAGAATGTGAGCACATATCCCGACGAGTTCTTATATTTTTAGAAATAAAAAATCGCCCAAACATGCTTTATAAGCCGTTGTGGGCGATAACGATAAATATTTTTGTATTATTTACTATATCAGTATTTAATATTTAATTCAGTAAGAATAGCTCGCATTTTTTCGAAAGTGGTGATACGAGTTGGAACAAGAGGTAAACGAAGTTTATTCTCTATCAATCCCATTGCATTTAGCATTGCTTTAACCCCCGCAGGATTTCCATCCACAAAAAGAAGAGAAAAAAGCTCAGTGAATCTATGGTGAATTGTTAAAGCATTAGCGTAGTCACCTTGTAGAGCCAACCTGGTCATACGACTAAACTCACGAGGGAAAGCATTACCGATAACAGAAATTACTCCTACAGCACCCAGTGTAATAAGTGGGAATGTAATTCCATCATCACCTGAAATAACCTCAAAGTTCGCTGGTTTGTTCTTTATAATATCATCCATCTGAGTGATATCTCCTGATGCTTCTTTAACTGCAACGATATTCTTAAAATCTCGTGCAAGACGTAAAGTGGTTTCAGCTGTCATATTTACACCTGTGCGTCCGGGAACATTATATAAAACAATTGGAAGCTCTGTTGCCTCTGCTATAGACTTATAATGCTGATATATTCCCTCTTGTGAAGGTTTATTATAGTATGGTACAGAAACAAGAACAGCATCAACACCAGTAAAATCATCATTCTTAAGCGTTTCAACAACAGTACGAGTACAGTTACTACCTATACCTAAAAGAATTGGAATACGGCCGTTTACTCTTTCAATAACTACCTGTTTTATCTTATTCTTTTCCTCTTTAGTTAATGTTGGAGTCTCGGCTGTAGTACCAAGCACACATAAGAAATCTGTACCATTCTGAATTTGAAAGTCGACCAAACGAAGAAGTGTATCGTAGTCTACGCTTTCATCCTCTTTAAAGGGAGTAATCAAAGCTACTCCCATCCCTCTTAATTTTGCCTGTATCATAAATAATTTATAACATCTCGTATAATTGTAACAAAAGTACAAATATTTTCTGTTTTTACTAAATAAATGACATAATTTTTACTTAAAAAGCATACATTACATCATTCTATCATCTTTAGGAATTCTTCTTCATTGATAATTTGAACACCAAGTTTTTGAGCTTTTTCAAGTTTGCTAGGTCCCATATTATCACCTGCTAGAATAAATGAGGTCTTACCGGAGATACTACCTACGTTTTTACCTCCATTTCTCTCAATTATATCCTTATATTCCTCTCTTGAGTGATGTGTAAAAACTCCACTAATCACAATAGCCTTACCCTTTAAAATATCCGAAGTCACAACTTGTTCCTCTGCAGATGCTTCAAAGTTTAATCCTATTTCCTTAAGACGAGCTAAAATTTCCAAATTAACAGGCTCACTAAAGTAAGTAATTATACTTTGAGCTATTCGGGCACCAATTTCATTAACCTGCATTAAATCTTCAATAGAGGCTTGCATAAGTTTTTCTAATGAAGGGAAAGCTTTAGCAAGCACTTTTGCTGTAGTTTCACCAACAAAACGAATACCTATAGCAAAAAGAACTCTTTCATAAGGAACATTTATTGAATCTTTAATACCATTAATCATATTTAAAGCAGATTTTTCTCCCATTCTTTCCAGATTTACTACCTGATCAAAAGTTAATGAGTAAAGATCTGCAATATTATGAATCAATCCTTTTTGATAGAGTAAATCGACCGTTTCAGGGCCTAATCCATCAATATTCATTGCCTTACGACTAATGAAATGCTCAATTCTTCCCTTAATTTGAGGAGGACAAGCCGAGTCATTAGGGCAATAATAAGCAGCTTCACCCTCATATCGTATAAGTTCACTGCTACACTCAGGACAATGAGTGATAAATTTCACCTCATCACCGGCCAAAAATCTGGATTCTTTATCAACTCCAACAATCTTTGGGATAATTTCACCACCCTTTTCAACATATACCATATCTCCAATATGAAGATCTAAACTTTTTATGATATCAGCATTATGCAATGAAGCTCGCTTTACAATGGTTCCAGCCAGCTGAACAGGATCTAGATTAGCAACAGGCGTTACAGCACCCGTTCTTCCTACATGGAATGTCACTTCATTTAATCGGGTACACTCTCTTTCTGCTTGAAATTTATATGCTATAGCCCAACGTGGAGATTTTGCAGTATAGCCTAAATTACGCTGCTGAACGATGGAATTCACCTTTAACACAATACCATCAGTAGCAACAGGTAAGTTTTTTCGCTCTACATCCCAATAGTTGATAAAATCGTAAATCTCCTCCAATGTTTTGGCCTTACGAATGTGATTAGATATTTTAAATCCCCACTCTTTTGCTTTCATTAGATTTTCATAATGGCCTTGGCATGGCAGATTTTCGCCAAGCAGATAATATAGATATGCATCGAGCTTACGTGAAGCCACTACAGATGAGTTTTGTAGCTTTAAAGTGCCGGAAGCAGCATTTCGAGGGTTAGCAAAAAGTTGCTCTTCACGCAGTTCACGCTCTTTATTTAACTCATCGAACACAGCCCATGGCATGAGAATTTCACCTCTTATTTCAAAATTATCAGGATAACTGTCTCCATGCAGCACTAATGGAATAGAGCGTATTGTCTTAACATTCTCTGTCACGTCATCTCCTCTGGTACCATCACCTCGAGTCACAGCCTGAATAAGTTTTCCATCCTGGTAAGTTAAAGAGATAGATGTACCATCGAACTTTAGTTCGCAACAAATCTCGAAATCTTCATTGAGGGAGCTTTTCACTCTTTGATAAAAATCAGCAACCTCTTCGGGTGAGTAGGTGTTACCAAGTGAGAGCATAGGGTATTTATGTTCAACCTGCTTAAACTCTTTACTGATATCACTCCCTACACGCATTGTAGGCGAATTTTCATCGTAATATTCAGGATGGGCTGTTTCAAGATCCTGAAGCTCGCGCATCATAAAATCAAATTCTTGATCACTTATTTCAGGAGAATGCAATACGTAATAATTATAGTTGTGACGATGAAGTTCTGACCTCAATTCGTCTATTTTTTCTAAAACAGTCATATAGTGTTAGTATGATTATATATAACAAAAGTAGCGATTTTTTGCATTAATGATTGAGACATGACATACAATTTTAGTACTTTTGCACAAAATATAAGAGCAATGAGAATTGATATAATAACGGTACTTCCTGAAATGATTGAGGGGTTCTTTAACTGTTCAATAATGAGCAGGGCACAGAAAAAAGGCATCGCAGAAATTTTTATACATAATCTGCGTGACTATACCCTCGACAAACATAAAAGAGTGGACGATTATCCGTTCGGTGGTTGCGCCGGAATGGTGATGAAAATTGAGCCTATAGATAGATGTATTTCAGCCTTGAAAGCAGAGCGTGAGTATGATGAAATAATATTTACAACCCCCGATGGCGAGAAGTTTGATCAACCTATGGCAAATTCTCTATCTCTATCGAATAACTTAATGATTCTTTGTGGACATTTTAAAGGAATAGATTATAGAATTCGTGAACATTTCATCACAAAAGAGATAAGTATTGGCGATTATGTTTTAACAGGTGGAGAACTTGCTGCTGCTGTAATTGCTGATTCTATAGTTAGAATTATACCGGGAGTAATTTCCGATGAACAGTCAGCTTTGTCCGACTCGTTTCAAGATAATTTGCTAGCGCCTCCGGTATACACTCGCCCTGCTGAATACAACGGATGGAAGGTTCCAGATGTTTTGCTTTCTGGGCATGAAGCAAAGATAAAAGAGTGGGAATTTCAACAGTCACTTGAGAGAACACAACGATTAAGACCTGACTTACTTAAGTAATTTATTTTAACACTGAATTTGTTAAGTTCAGTGTTATTTTTATATATTAACACACAAGCACAAGTTGTTTCGAAGATGAAAATATAAAGATTTATTCAATTATTTTCGAAAATGAATAAACGTTGAAGCAAAGCTATTGTAAAGTATTTTCTTAATATTTTATGATGATTTTTATAGATTTTCCACCTTTTCATCGAAAAACTACTCTACTCTATTAAAATTGTACAATGCAAAATAGTTAAACATGCAACTAATTTATTGCTTAATTGTAATTTTTCAAGCATAAAAAAACACTCCAAAATAGAGATAATATTTATGCAATTATAATCTATTTGGAGTGTATAAATATTAGGTAATTTTTTTATACTTCTAAAGCACCTACTATATCTTTGACTGAAGAGAAAGAGTGACGATCAAGATAATCATTTATACCTTGAGCAACCTTTACTGTTATAGCAGGATCAATAAAGTTTGCCGTTCCAATCTGAATTGCAGAAGCACCTGCAAGAATAAACTCAACAGCATCTTTCCAATTCATAATTCCACCAAGTCCAATAACAGGAATATTTACTGCTTTTGAAACTTGCCAAACCATTCTTAGAGCTATTGGCTTAACAGCAGCACCACTCATTCCACCGGTAACAGTGGATAGAATAGGACGTCTTTTCTCTGCATCAATAGCCATACCTAGCAATGTATTTATTAGTGAAACGCTATCAGCTCCTGAAGCTTCAGCAGCACGCGCTATCTCAGTTATATCAGTTACATTTGGAGATAATTTCACAATAAGAGTTTTCTTGTATACATCTCTAACAGCCGAAATAACCTCTTGAGCAGCACAAGCATTAACTCCAAATGACATTCCTCCTTTTTTTACATTTGGACATGATATATTTAACTCTATAGCGGGAATTTTATCAAGCTCGTTTATAATTGCAGCAGTTTCAACATAATCCTCTATAGCAGAGCCAGAAACGTTTACAATCATATTTGTGTTTATATCTTTAATAGTAGGGTATATATTATCTACAAAGTAATGTACTCCTTTATTTTGCAATCCTACGGCATTTAGCATACCCATTGGAGTTTCTGCCATTCTAGGATAAGCATTACCTTCACGATGATGCAATGTTGTACCTTTTACAATTATACCTCCAATCTCCTCCAAGTTTACAAAATCTTGAAACTCTGTTCCATATCCAAATGTACCCGAAGCTGTCATTACAGGATTACACATATGTAATCCACCTATATCTGTTCTTAAATCTGCCATAATAATCTATCAATGTTAAATACAGGCCCCTCTGTACAAACACACAGATGCCCTTCTTTTGTGTTCTCAACGCAGCATAGACAAGCACCTACGCCACATGCCATCATATTTTCGAGTGATACTTCACAACAAATGTCATTACTCTTAGCATACTTAGCCACAGCTACCATCATTGGCTTAGGTCCACAGCAAAAGATTTTATCGAAACGTTTATTCATAAGTATAGAATGCTGTGTAACATATCCTTTTTCGCCCATAGTCCCATCTTCTGTTGTTACATATAGATCACCTAGCTCATTAAATAAATCAAGTTGTAAAAGGTCTTTAGACGAACGTGCTCCAAGAAGAAAAGTTGGACGAATACCTTTTTTATTGAGTTCAGCACCTAACATAAGCATAGGAGCTGTACCAACGCCACCTCCAATAAGAATAGGGGACTTAATATCACCATCTAAATTAAAACCATTTCCAAGTGGCATAACTACGTTTACAATATCACCTTCTTTTAGCGTAGAAAGTTTTCGTGTTCCATCACCAACTATTTGAATTAGGAACCAAACTTCATTTGCTGTTGTGTCTACGTAATTAATTGAAATAGGGCGACGCAAGAATGTAGATGTGGAATTATCAACTCTAAGCTCAGCAAATTGTCCAGGAAGCATCTCAGGAAGTTTTTCTGAGTGAGTCATCTTTATGAGTACGTAATTGTCATGCAGTTTGTTATTTTGCGTGACAACAAGATCTAAGATATGTTTTTTCATGAAAAATAATTGGATAAATTCATTCTTTTACAAAGATAAATGAATTTACCCAATTAGTATAGTTTGATGATTGTTTTTTAATATATTACTCATTTGAAGGCTTAAATGTTTCATAGGTACCATTATCGAAGAAAATTCTTATTTCAGTTATTTTCTTTGAAGGTTTCTCTACATACTTAATTTCCTGTCTTACAATCTCTTTAACAGGTATTTCAGCCTTAACACCCCCAATTTCCTTGCGATTTTCATAATTAACCGTATCATTGGATGGAAATTCTGTATTTTCATCAAATAAATTGAGAGTAGAATAGGAAGAATCAGCCGATTTATTCTCTTTCATAGCACCTTCTCCATATAATAACCAATTTAGATTAATGCCCTCACAACTCTTGTGAATCTTCATTATTATATCAAGACTAGTATTATTTCTACCACTAAGAATATGAGAAAGAGAGGATGGGTTAATACCAATCTTTTTAGCAAACTGAATAGCGGTCATATTCTCATTTTGCATAATCTGTGCAATTCTTTCCTTCATTTTACAAAAGTGATTTAGTATATTAATTAAACAAAAGTAAAAAAGATAATTTATAAATGCAAATTTACATATAACTTTTGTGAAAGTTATTTTTGTAACATTCAAATTACATTTAGAAAGTTATACAAAAATAAAATGAGATTATAATTGTAATTTAGATATAAGCATAGATTTAATAAAACAATGTTTTTCTTCTAGTTTTCAATACATTATAATAATCAAAATTAGCGATTATTCAATTTTAAATTTGTAAACATACGATTTATCTACACTTATTCATTAACAACTTTAAATAATACATCATAACTTATTGGTTTTCAGTGATTTTATCAATTATTTCCTGCTATTATATTTATTCATACACAATTATAAATCTACATTATAATATTGTTAATCAGCATGTTTACATAAGTAATTCCATTAATACAGAAAGCATAATTTACAATCTTACAATAATAATTTTACAATTATACAATTACAACTACAAAATCAACTCTTAATTTTTTCCAATTGTATATTTTTATCTTTAAAAAATATAAGTGTGCAATTTTTAAATGAAACTACATCTATGATTTTTCAAAGAAAAAATGGATTCTTATAAACCTATTTTTGAAATAAGAGAAAGATGAAATATAAGACTATAAAAAGATATTTGTACAAAAGTGAATTTGTTCCTATTTGTATCAATAGAGAAGAAGAAATTATTATTTTTTGAACATGATCTATTTTTTTAATCAATTGGAGTAGAAAAACAGTATAAAATTAAAAATGCATTCAAAATTTGCCTATAACTGCCCATAAAAAAATAAATACAAGATTCTCAAGAAGCAAAAAACGTATTAAACTACTGAAAAACAAAGATTTAAGAGCAAATTTCATATTTTAAAAATTACTGCAGAAAAATAAAAAATAAAAAAGCTTCTAAAATTTCCATATTTTGAAATTCTAGAAGCTAAATTATTTGTTTCGTTTACTGTTTAATGAAGTATTTTAAAAATTAGCTCTTTTAAAAGATCATTATCGGATATCGAATTTCCTCCTACTCCTTTAGAGCTAGCATCGCACTGTCGGATATCATTTATGATTGACATAACTTTTACTCCTGAATATTTATTCATTGCAATAAGATAATCTTTAGCTTGCCAAGCAAACTTTAGGCCCAATTGTTGAGCAATGCCTTGTTCACTCTTTACCGGAGCATAATATGCAAGCATAAGATTTGAATAGAAATTAAAGAGCATACCTAGTGTTGATTGTATAGGATTATTCTTTGGATTATCGTTAAAATATTTTACTATCATGTTTGCTTTAAGAACATCTTTATTCACTAAAGCATTTCTAAGTTCAATATTGTTGTAATCTTTACTTATGCCAATATTAGTCTCAACATGATCACATGTAATTCTTTTCTCATTTTTTGACAAAGAAATAATCAACTTATCCAGTTCCCCAGCCATTCGACTAAGATTAGAACCAACAAATTCAGCCATAAGCTCAGATGCTTTTGGCTCAATATCTATTGATTTTCTTTTAAGATACGAAGTAACAAACATAGGTAGTTGTGCCTCTTTAATCTTCTTGGATTCGAAAAGAACACCTACTTTTTGTATGTCGGCTATAACCTTTTTTCTTCTGTCAACTACACCATTTTTATAGCATAAAACCAATATTGTTGAGGGCTGAGGTTTCTGTAAATAGAAAGACAATTCTTCAATATTATCTACATTTTGAAACTCTTTTATTATTACAACTTGGTAATCCGACATCATAGGATAAGCTTTAGCTGTAGTGATAATAGTTGATATATCTACATCATTACCATAAGCCACTATCTGGTTAAATTCTTTTTCATTTTCTTTTAACACAGAGTCGGCAATATAATCAGCTATTTTATCAATGTAATAAGGCTCCTCTCCCATCAAAAAATAGATAGGTTTATACTCCTTATTTCGTATCTCTTTTATGATGTCTTCGTATGTTATTTCGTTTGCCATGCTATAGTAAAATTACCAGTCAAATTTCAAGTGTTTTACTGTCTTCTTTTCCTCAATAATCATCCTCAAAGCATCGATACCAATCTCTACATGCTCCTCAACAAATTGTTTAGTTACAGAACTATCACTCTTATCTGTTTTAACACCTTCAGGTATCATCGGTTGATCCGAAACCAATAGCAAAGCACCAGTTGGAATATGGTTATAAAAACCAGTAGTAAATAGTGTAGCAGTCTCCATATCTACGCACATTGCACGGGTTTTTATGAGGAACTTTTTAAACTCATCATCATGCTCCCAAATTCTACGATTGGTGGTGTATACAGTTCCTGTCCAGTAATCGCGAGCATGGTCACGAATAGCTGAAGATACGGCTCTTTGAAGCATAAATGCAGGCAATGCTGGGACTTCTGGTGGATAGTAATCATTGGATGTTCCTTCACCACGAATAGCAGCAATAGGTAGAATTAAATCACCCAACTTATTCTTTTTGTCTATTCCACCACATTTACCTAAAAACAGACAAGCTTTAGGTTGTATAGCACCCAAGAGATCCATTATTATGGCAGCATTAGGACTACCCATACCAAAGTTTATGATTGTTATACCCTCTGCTGTCGCAGAAGTCATATTAGCATCTTTTCCTAATACTGGCACACCAAACTTTTGTGCAAAAATATCTACATAATTATTGAAATTAGTCAGAAGAATATACTCTCCAAACTCATCCAATTGCCTTTTGGTATAACGAGGTAACCAGTTTGCTACAATTTCTTCCTTTGTTTTCATTTTCTTTTGTATTTTTGTATCGGTACTTACCGAAATGTATATATGCAAATTTACTAAATGTTATCATTAAACTTACCATCATACGAACCAAAAATCTCTGAAAGAGAGGGTAAAAGATTTATTTTTGATATATTAAGAAAAAAATATATCGCATTAACTCCTGAAGAATGGGTTAGACAAAATTTTGTTCATTTCCTTATCAATTTTAAAGGATTCCCTAAAGGATTATTGGCTAATGAGATAACGATAACTTTAAATAATACGATAAAAAGATGTGATACAGTGCTATATTCTCGCAATATGAGCGCAAAACTTATTGTAGAATACAAAGCTCCACATATAAATATCACTCAAGCTGTATTTGATCAAATTACACGTTATAATATGGTTCTTAAGGTAGATTATCTTATTGTCACTAATGGTATAAACCACTATTGTTGCAAAATGGATTATATTAATAACTCGTATTCATTTTTAAAAAATATTCCTTCATACGATACGTTGTAATAAGCTTATACGAACGAGGCTGATTCAAAAGTCATTTTACAAAGAAAGCAAACCCCACCAGAGTACATTCTGGCGGGGTTTATTTGTCCTAAAAGCGGGCTTTTGGGTCACCCTCTTATTGTACTATGAAAAATTATTTTTTTACGCTACTTAAGTGTTGTTCTTCAACTACACCTGCCAATTCAGGGTCAACCATGATACGTCCACAGTATTCGCAAACAATAATTTTCTTACGCATACGAATATCCAACTGTTTCTGAGGTGGTATTTTGTTAAAGCAACCACCACATGCATCACGTTGAACATATACTATACCAAGACCATTTCTTGAGTTTTTACGTATACGTTTGAATGCTTGAAGAAGACGTGGTTCAATTTTTGTTTCAAGAACTTTAGCTTTTTCACGAAGTTTTTCCTCTTCTTGCTT
>JAEZKJ010000092.1 GCA_023415545.1 Bacteroidota bacterium | reverse complement strand
TTTTTTATTTATATCACAAAAAGTATCAAGACTCTATTTTTCCCTCTACATTAATTATAAAATTTAGCTGATTGAAGCTTTTCCCTATAAAGTTATTTCACTATTAGAAGCTACTGTAGCATATACTTCATATCCTGCAGGCATTACTGCTTTTGAACCTGGTATAAAAATACATGGCCAAACAAATAGTGCTGTAACAACTGCAAGTGGAGTACGGTTTTTGCCACTTATACTAATATTTGTATTTGAAAAATACAAAGGTTCACCATTAGGAAGAAACATACTGTTTATTGATATTTTCAAACGGCCCTTTGTTCCTGCAATTGTACTTTTTCTTGCTTCCGTTATCTGACCTTTTACTAAGGTGCCTTTTGATATAACAATATCATCACCAACTTTAATATCATTAATAACTCTAAAATCAACGCTATGCCCTTCCTCAACATCAGCTGCTTTAACTAAATTAATAGATTGCAATGGAACTATTGTCCCACCTTTTATAGTCACTTTTTTCTGTGCAAAAATTGAAGTAGCAATACATGCAACAAACATTGTAGTAAAAAATAGTTTTTTCATTTCAATCATAATTTTAATATTTCGTTTTAAGTACATCTACAATTGTGATAAACAAATATATGATACATATCAAACATTAACAAAAAAAAAATAAAGTTTTAGTAATAACAAACATGAAGCTCTTATTATGCAAAATTTAGACTCAATAAAAATTTATTATATTTGTAAAACTCGATAATTTATTGAATTTCTAACTTTAGGTAACTACTGTTTTACCACAATACAAACCTTTATAATAGTATGAAAAAAAGAATAATAATTTTTGCAGCATTAGCATCTATGCTATTTACGGTAGCACATTCACAAATTACAGAACGTGAAAGACCGGCAGAGTGGAATAATCTTATCGATGGTGGGAAATTTATGGACCGTTTCGAGGCTATGCCACAAGGAACATTATCGTCCGATGTGTGGGGATGTAAAGATGTTGTTCCTCGTTTTGTGGATAACGGCATTGAAGCGAAAGATATATCTTTCTGGGGAGGAAACATAATTAAAGGGGATGATGGCCTGTATCATCTTTTCGTTTGTGGATGGCCTGAAAATTCTCGTCGAGGACATATGTTCTGGTCTAAGTCAACAACTTTCCATGCTACTTCAAAATCTATATCCGGACCTTATAAAATTGAAAACTCTATAGGTAAAGGTCATAATCCGGAGTGCTATCGTTTAAATGATGGTAGATATTTAGTATATGTGATTGATGGATATTATATTGCCGATGATCCTAAAGGACCTTGGATGTATGGAGTATTCCAGTTCAACAAACGTGGAAGAAGAATTATTGAAGGTCTTTCAAATCTGACTTTTGCAAGCCGACAAGATGGTTCTAAACTTATGGTTTGCCGTGGTGGTGGTATTTGGATAAGTCGCGATGGGGTGACAGAGTATAATCTTCTATCTGATAAAAGCGCTTATCCTCCTGTTGAGGGTGAATTTGAGGATCCTGTTGTATGGCGTGATAGCATTCAGTATCATATGATAGTGAATGATTGGCTTGGTAGAATTGCATTTTATCAGCGTTCTAAAGATGGATTACATTGGATAACTGAGCCTGGAGAGGCATATATGCCTGGTATTACGAAACATGAAGATGGCACTGAGGAGAAATGGTTCAAATATGAACGAATGAAGGTCTTTCAAGATGAATATGGACGTGTTGTTCAGACAAACTTTGCTGTTATTGACACAATAAAATGGGAAGATTTACCAAATGATAACCATAGCTCAAAAAATGTTTGTATTCCTATGAATAAAGGGATGTTGTTGACCATCCTAAACGATAAGCCTATCACTGAGTCTACAAAGAAAATTGATGTTCGTATAAAAGGAGAGGCAGATTTTAATCCTGCAAAAGATATTGATTTTAAAACTCTTCGTTTTGGGTCATACAAAGAGGTTAACTTTGGAAGAGGATTTACAGTGTCAGCAGTTAAAGAGTCGGGCAATGATATTATTGTAACTTTCAAAGGGAAAAATAGTGGTATCGATAGTGATGAGTTCGCACCAAAAATGATTGGAAAACGTAAAAATGGTAAAATGATTTTTGGTTACGCAGCTCTACCTTTTGTTGACTACAAACCTGCCATTCTATCTGCTAATGCTCCTATTTATTCAAAAGATAATAAACAAATATCTATAAACATAGATAACTTTGGGCTATCGGCTTCAACAGATACAGAGATTGAACTTTTGTATGATGATATGCTTATTGCAAAAGGGGTTTTGGACTCTATCGAACCATACGATTGTACAAACATAACTTTTAATACAAAACCTGAGTTTATACCTCTAAAAAGTAAGAGTTATAAAGTAAATTTTTATAAGGAAGGAAAATTAATTGATACTAATAACTTTATTATTGAATAGAGTAAATGTTTATGTAAGTAATAACTTGTTAGGCAAAGGTGCTTAATTAAACAAACTTATATTAATAAAACCATATAATATTGTAAACCGTAAAAGTTTATAAATTGGTATAACAAAGGAGTTTATGTAGCAAGAAAATAAGCAAATAGTTTGTTACTTTTGTAAATATATAAACCATAAAAATAAAATAATGGATACAGTATCATTTGCATTACTCTGTTTCACATCCTTCTTTACCCTTACAAACCCATTGGGAACAATGCCGGTTTTTCTAACTATGACCAATGGTTTGACTGATGAAGATAGAAAGAGAATTGTTACTCGTGCTACACTGTTGTCATTCGTGATTCTCGTTGTTTTTACATTTTCAGGACAATTCCTTTTCAATTTTTTTGGTATATCTACTAATGGATTTCGTATTGCAGCGGGTATTATTATCATTAAAATAGGATACGACATGCTTCAAGCTAGATATACAAATACAAAGCTTAAGGATGAAGAGATAAAGACATACGCTGATGATATATCCATTACTCCACTCTCTATTCCCATGCTTTGTGGTCCGGGTTCTATAGCAAACGGAATTATGCTTATGAATGATGCTACAACTATTGAATTAAAATCTACTCTTATAGCGATGATTGGTGTAATCTATATCTTAACATATATTATTTTGAGAGCCTCAACTCGACTTGTAAAGATTATAGGCGAAACAGGTAATAATGTTATGATGAGGTTGATGGGTCTTATACTTATGGTTATTGGTGTTGAATCGTTTGTAAGTGGTTGTAAACCTATTTTTACTACGATAATTAAAAATGCTATTTCTTAATTGAAACAGAGAAAGATAAATCAATAAATAGTTGAAAACATTTTGGAGCTAATCAACATAATTG
>JAEZKJ010000082.1 GCA_023415545.1 Bacteroidota bacterium | reverse complement strand
TATCAATCAGGCCCATCAAATTGAAGAGATATTGGTTTTGTTGAATTTAATTTTGTCAATTATGTGTTTTAAAAATCTTATTTAACAATGTGAATATCACAAATTTATACATTTCCCCTTAAATATTTTTTAATTTCATACAATAAATTAAAGAATTGTTTTCGTACTATTCTTTTAACTTAAGTGTGGTTTTTCCGTTTCACAGTGTGAAACAGATAACTCGCACTGCGAAATGGATGGTTAGCAGTGTGAATGATAAAAAGGTTAGTGTATATACGATTTATATATCTTGAAAAGGCTACTTTATTATACTATCTCTTAACACTATAAGAGATTCCGGGCCCATATTAAATAGAAGGTCCACAATACTTAGATTTGGTAAGAAGCCAAATCTATCTTTAAAAACTTGATAATAGGGTTTTGCAGTGAAATCAATGTCACATACTGTGTAATCACGTTTTGGATGTATTATCTCACGAAAATCATCACATTGTTCTATATCACGCTCATAGCTATCTGTATATGATATCACAGGTTGAATATCAACAAATGAGCATATCATGCTACACAACTCATCGTTAAAATCAACAAGGAAAGGGTACTTTTTTTCATAGAAAGGAGCAAAATCATCGGCATAATACTCAAAAAAGGGACTGTTCTTATAAGCCGACACAAGTGCATTCCAATGCATATGTCTCCAATTTCCATGATCGGATATACGAATATCTTTAACTAGCTGTTTTGGAGAATCACTTTTTTCTGTAGGTATTGTTAGCGAAAGAGGACCATCAGCTGCTGCAATAACGCAACGATTTCTATATGTTTGTTTGATATAATTATCGTATCTCTCTATATAAACTTTATTGTAAGCAAGAAGCTTTGTATAGTACTCTACAGGAGCAAGATATGCCGTAGAGAGCAATATTTCAGATTTCATCATTCTACTTTTTTAAACAATCTCTCTCTATTAGGTGAGATAACCACATATTCACTCTTTCCGATTAGATGACTTTGAGGAACAAATCCAAAAAGTCGAGAATCGCATACATTCATTGGATTATTAGATGATACCCAATAATAATCATCACTGAAAATGTACTGTTTTGCATATTTACCCTCTACAAATAGAGAGTCATTACGAACATAAGCTCGTTTATGCTCATGATGCACTATTGTGTTGCACAAAAGCTTTACATTCCAAGGATATACATCGATTTTTACACCTTTAGAAGGTATTACAAAGGGATGCACTGAATCTAACCCTTTATACTCTTTTGCTAAAGGCTCAAGAATAAATCCCTTAGGAAGTGACTTTTTGAGCATAAAATACTCATACATAGTGAAGGTTCTAATGAACCGTTTATCACGATATCCGGCCAGATTATTGCCCTTTATCCCTAAATAGTTCATGAAGGATGTTAATGTATCTTCAGATGAAGATAAATAGGAATAGAGCATTTTCATATCAGGACTGACTTTTTTGTTATTAGTCACAAGATACTCATTATTAAGCATAAGTGTATCTCCCGGAGCTCCTACACACCTACCAATAAAAGTTTCTCTTCTCCAAATATTTTTTTTATGATTAGCGGGGTTGGGATTATTGAATAGCATGATATCTCCCACTTTTGCTCTTTTAGAAAGAATACGTTGAGAAGAAAATGGCAGTCGTAGGCCATAGCTCCATTTGTTTACAAGGACTTTTTCACCTTTATAGATAGAATTTTCCATTCCATCGAAAGGGACAGTACAAAGAGTCACCACAAACAGATTGACTAAAACTACTGTAATTGCGGCTATTATTATTGCTTTAATCCATATAGACAGACCTGTAAACCTCATTATTCATAACCTACTTTATATTGTCGACAAATGAAAAGATGCGATTCCAACGAATTTTTCCATCAAATAATCCACGATCAGGGTTAAGTGAGAGCCATACAAATATAGGTTTGCCTACAACATGATCTTCAGGAACAAATCCCCAATATCTTGAATCGGCTGAATTATGGCGATTGTCACCCATCATCCAGTAATAATTCATTTTGAATGTGTACTTATCAGTTTGAACGCCATTAATATAAATTTTTCCATCCTTAACCTCAAGTTTATTACCCTCGTAAGCATGAATAGCACGTTCATAAAGAGGAAGATTATCTAAGTTGAGATCTATAGTTTCACCTTTTTTAGGTATCCATATAGGTCCATAGTTATCAGCTGTCCAACCGGTAATTTTATTTAAAGGATATATTCCGGTAGTATCATCATTATCGTAATCAGAAATGCTTACTACGATATCTTTATGTTTGGCCAACTCCTCTTTTGCCTTCTTAGTTAAAGGTATATTATAGGTCATATCCTGAGTAGAGAAATATGATAAATCCTCAAGGCTGATTCCGAGTTCATGAGCGAGGTCATTAGGAATCATCTTTTTAACCTTAACTATATAACGATACTGAACATTCTCTGGGTCTTTATTAACCTTACCATCCAAATATATTACCTTATCCTTTATTTGAAGAGTTTGTCCTGGAAGGCCTACACATCTCTTCACATAATTCTCACGACGGTCAACAGGACGGTATATCAATTCACCATACTCCTGAGGATGTGATTCTAAATATTTTTTCCCAAGATCATAGTAATAATCGAATACCATACGCTGATGTGCAGCATCCATTCCCTCCATATTTATTGGATTCGATAGTTCTTTACCGGCTTGGTAACATATAGAATAGATATCTGTTGCAGGCATTTTTGTTGCTACAGTATCACCTGCAGGGAAATTGAATACCACAATATCATTGAGTTTAACATCACCAAAACCTTTAACTCGTTTATAATCCCATTTAGGATATTCCAAATATGATTTTGAATTGGTAATAGGTAATGTATGCTGTGTAAGTGGCATATGAAGTGGTGTCTGTGGAACGCGTGGTCCATAGCTCATCTTGCTCACAAAAAGATAATCGCCTACAAGTAGTGATTTTTCAAGTGAAGAAGATGGAATAACATAGTTTTGGAAGAAAAATTCATTTACAAAATAGACTGCTATCAATGAGAAGACGATAGCATCCACCCAACTCATAATTGAGACAAAAGCTCTGTTTTTAGACTTTCTCCACCATGTCCAATGAATTTTCTTGGTGATATATATATCGAATATAAATGGTACAACTATAAGTCCTAACCAACTCTTTAACCAAATAATAAAAGCAAGCCATAGAGCAAGCACTATGACAAACTTTAACCACTGTTTACCTGTAGCCTTTATCATATTTAAAATTGAAATAAATCGTTCATACCTAACAATCCTTCATGATTAGCTGTATATTCAGCAGCTAACACTGCTCCTAGAGCAAATCCTTTTCTGTTTTTCGCATCGTGTGTAATAGATATAATGTCGGAATCCGACTCATATGAAATAGTATGTATACCGGGCACTTCATCACGACGTATAGAACTTATGCTAAATTCATTTTGTTCGCAAACTTTTGAACCTGTAAGAGTTCCATCCGGAGCTAGAAGAGTCCCTTTTACCCACTTATCTTTGCGTGAAAGATTTGCCAAAATATCTTCGGCCAAAGTTATGGCTGTTCCACTAGGAGCATCAAGTTTATGAATATGATGAGTTTCCTCCATTGAAACCTCGTAATTTGGATAGTCATTCATTATCTTAGCAAGATATCTGTTAACAGCCGAGAAAATTGCAACACCAAGAGAGAAGTTAGAAGACCAAAAAAGAGTTTTTCCACCATTAATACAAAGATTTTTAATCTCCTCCTCATGTTTCTCCAACCATCCTGTACTTCCTGATACAAGTTTTACTCCGGCATTGAATGTCTTTATATAGTTATCATAGGCCACCATAGGGTTGGTGAATTCTATTGCCACATCAGCAGACTTGAATGCTTCAGAGTTGAAATCATCCTGATTATCAATATCTATGATGCATACTATTTCATGACCACGAGAAAGAGCAATCTTTTCTATCTCTTTTCCCATCTTTCCATAACCAATTAACGCAATTTTCATATTTTCTATATCTATTTTGCTTACAAAGATAACTTTTTTCACTATAATCAATTACATTTGGTCAAGATTTACACCTTCTTAACGATGGAAGAACTTCTCCATTACACATGGAAGTACAAATTATATCCTCCTTACGGTTTATTCACTGAAAAAGGGCAAAAATTGGAGATAATTGATCCCGGACTACATAACTTTGATGCCGGCCCTGATTTCTTTAATGCAAAAATAAAAATCGATGGTGTTCTATGGGTTGGTAATGTTGAGATTCATAATTCTTCTTCCGATTGGTATAGACACAATCATCACAAAGAAAAAGCTTATAATTCTGTTATTCTACACGTTGTAAACCGAATTGATGATAAAACAATAACATGTGACGGCCGAGAGGTTCCACAGCTACAGCTTAACTGTCCCCAAGCTGTAGTAGAGAACTTCCATGAACTTATTAATAGTAGCAGATACCCAGCTTGTTATAAGATTATACCTTCTCTTGATAAAATGATGGTTCATTCATGGTTAAACTCTCTATATGTGGAGAGGCTAAACCAAAAAAGCGTTGCATTATTTCAAAGGGTTATTAGCAAAGAGAATAATTGGGAAGAGGCTCTTTTTGTGACAATAGCTCGAAACTTCGGTTTTGGACTGAATGGAGATGTTTTTGAACTCTGGGCAAACAGAATACCTTTGAAGATTATACAGAAGCAGAATGATTCATTATTACAGATAGAGTCACTATTCTTTGGTCAAGCAGGACTTTTGGAAGATGAGGATGGTGAAAAATATTATATGGACTTAAAAAGAGAATACTTATTTTTAAAAGCTAAATACTCGCTGACTCCCATCGATATATCTTATTGGAAATTTTTAAGGCTACGTCCAAATAATTTCCCACATATACGTCTATCTCAATTAGCTATGCTATATCACAACGTTCACTCTATGCTCTCTTCTGTAGTGGAAGCTGATGATAAAAAGAAGATTAACACTATTTTTAGTTGTGCCACTTCGGAATATTGGAACAACCATTACTCTTTTGGGAAAGAGAGCACTTCGTACCCTAAAAGCATCAGTAAATCATCTATTGAACTTATTATTATCAATAGCATTGTACCAATACTATACTCATATGGTAAACATAGAGGTGATGAAGCCCTTTGTGAACGAGCTATTGGGCTTTTAGAGAGCACAAAAGCTGAATATAACTATATAACAAGAATATGGAATGAATGTGGCATAAAGGTAGATAATGCTGCCGATTCACAAGCTATAATTCAACTGAAGAAAGAGTATTGTGACAGGAAAAGATGTTTATACTGCCGAATAGGTTATTTCTATCTGAAAAGCAATCAGCAAAGCAATTTATAAACACCTCCTGCAAGAGAAGTAACAACTCCTTTCATCTCAAGTTCAAAAAGTGTTGCACTTAACCTATTGACAGGTATATCAGCATCGACTACTATTTTGTTTATTTGCATGCCATTAGGTGAAAGTTTAAGTATCTCAGTTACTTTACGTTCTTCATCACTCATCTCAGGGAATAATTCACGTTGTATCTCCTTTTTAATCTCTTTATGTTCCCACCCTAAAGTTGATACAACATCTTCGGCCGACGTTACTAAAACGGCTTTATTATCTCGAATAAGTTTATTACATCCTTTCGAATATTCATCATTGATGTTACCAGGGAATGCCATACAATCGCGTCCATAGCTGTCAGCTATATCGGCTGTAATCAATGCTCCTCCCTTTAAAGCCGACTGAACTATCACCACAGCATCACTCATACCTGCAACAATACGATTACGTTTTATGAAGTTCTGCCTATCTGGATTTGTTTCGCTAACAAACTCAGTCAACAAACCTCCTTTTTCCAACATCTCTATAGCAAACTTTCGATGAACAGATGGATAAATACGATCCAAACCATGTGCCAAAACAGCTATTGTTGAAAGCCCATTGCTTAAAGCTGTTTTGTGTGCTAAAATATCAACACCATATGCCAACCCACTAACTATCACAGCATCAGGAACGATATCCGACAACTCTTGAATAAATCGTGTGCATATGTTGTGCCCATATTCTGAAATATTGCGAGTTCCTACAACACTGATAATATGCATAGAGTTAAGGTCACAATTACCACGATAATATAGCACAATAGGAGCATCATCACAGTTTCTAAGTCTGGAAGGATATAATTCACTATTAATTGTGATACATGAAATCCTATTCTTTTCTATAAAAGATGTCTCTTTTTCTGCTTTTAAAAAAGCCTCTTTTGAATCGAGAGCATCGACAAGTTTTCTTGAAGGCAAGCTAAGTATCTCAGGGAGATTTTTCCTATTATCGAACACGGCCTTAGCACTGCCAAGGGTCTTAATAAGGTTATAAGCACCTATATTGCCCAAACCTTGGATTTTTGTTAAAGCTATAGAATATAGCTCATCATCTCCCATTTTATTCTTTTTACTTTAAGTATGGAGCAAAGAGTTCATCGAATATAGAAGTAGCCGATAACTTACCATTAACAACGCACACACTCTCAACAGTCGATTTTAATACCAGTTTCATATCGCTTGCCCTAAATATATCCTGAAAGAACAGATACTTAATTCCATCTTTCTTTATATAGAGTTTTGATATAAATTCATCACCACTTTTTAGGGGAGTTTTGAAAGCCATTGTCAAACGAGCAACAACAGGATCAATGCCCTCATCATGAAGTTTAGCAAAGCTTACACCAATAGATTCCAGAAACTCATGACGAGTATGTTCAATATAATGCTGGTAATTGGCATTATTTACAATGCCCTGAAGGTCACATTCATAATCACGAACCTTCATCTTTAATTCATAAATATACTTTTCCATAGAACAAAGATAAAGGAAAAATGATTTCTTTTGTATCTAAAATTATTGATATGAAGATATTTTCAGCCCCTTTACAAGGATATACAGAATCTGCCTGGCGAAATGCTCACGAAAAAGTTTTCGGCAATGTAGATGCTTATTTTGCTCCCTTTACGCGCTTGGAGAAGGGTACGGATTATAAATTACCTATACGCAATAAAGATTTACGTGATATCGACCCACAAGAAAATAGTGTAGACTGTATTGTACCACAAGTTTTGGCTTCACATCCCGATGAGTTTATGACTTTAGTAGATATCATAGCTGAAAGAGGTTATAAGTGGATAGATATAAACTTTGGATGCCCCTTCCCTATGATCTCTAAAAGACATAAAGGTTGTGGAATTTTACCACACCCACAAGAGGTCCAAGAGATAATGAACGCTACTGAGAGATATCCTGATATTGATTTCTCGGTAAAGATGAGACTCGGAGCAGAAAGTAATGATGAATGGAGAGAGATATTACCTATTTTAAATGATACAAAACTTAAAATGGTGACTATTCATCCACGAACAGGAAAGCAACAATACAAAGGAGATGTGGATATGAATAGTTTTGATGCTTTCGCAAACGTGTGTAAACATAAACTTGTGTACAACGGGAATATAACCGAAGCTTCACAAATAGGGTTTATAAAGGAGAAATATCCATCTGTATATGGTGTTATGATAGGTAGAGGATTGCTTGGCAAGCCATATTTGGCACTTGAATATAACCATGGCAAATTGGATGAGGATAGCCAGAGAAAAATGATTATACAGATGCATGATGAGATATATAACGTGTATGCTCAACGACTTCAAGGCGATTCGCAACTGCTGAGTAAGATGCACGCTTTTTGGGAATACATGCTACCATATATTGATAAGAAAGTTGGAAAAGAGTTAAAAAAGAGTGGCTCGATAACAAAATATCAACAAGCATTGAATAATTACAAGCTTAAATATTAAGCTATTAATTGATAGTGATTAATATAAAAAATAAGGCCCGGTTTCAAGACGGGCCTTATTTATATATAAACTTTAATAGAATTAATCTTTAAGTTTAGCTGAAATGAACTCACGGTTCAAACGAGCGATATTGCTGATAGATACACATTTAGGGCACTCAGCTTCACAAGCGCGTGTGTTAGTACAGTTACCGAAACCAAGTTCATCCATTTTGCTCAACATAGCTTTTGCACGACGGTCGGCTTCAATTTTACCTTGTGGTAAAAGAGCAAGCTGGCTAACTTTAGCAGAAACGAAAAGCATAGCCGAACCATTCTTACAAGCAGCAACACAAGCACCGCAACCAATACAAGCAGCAGCATCCATAGCCTCATCAGCATCCTTCTTTGGAATAGGAATTGAGTTAGCATCAGGAACACCACCTGTGTTTATTGAAACGTAACCACCCGATTGCATAATCTTATCAAAAGCGCTACGGTCAACCATAAGGTCACGAATTACAGGGAAACCTGCCGAACGCCATGGCTCAACAGTGATAGTATCACCATCTTTGAAACGACGCATATAGATTTGACAAGTTGTTGCTCCTGTAGCAGGTCCATGTGGGTGTCCGTTAATATACATAGAACACATACCACAGATACCTTCACGACAGTCATGATCGAATACGATAGGTTCTTTATTCTCTTCGATAAGCTGTTCGTTCAAAATATCCATCATCTCCAGGAATGAAGTGTCACCTGGAATATCTTTCATTTGGAATGTTTCAAAATGGCCTTTCTCTTTAGGACCTCTTTGACGCCATACTTTTAATGTGAAACTTATATTTTTATCCATTTTCTTCTTTCTATTAATAATTAAGACTTATAATTACGTGTCTGAACTTTAGTAAATTCATAGTTCAAATCTTCTTTTATAAGCTCAGGAGTTTTTCCTTCACCCATAAACTTCCAACAAGCTACATACGAGAACTGGTCATCGTGGCGAAGAGCTTCACCTTCTGGAGTCTGGTGTTCTTCACGGAAGTGACCACCACATGACTCTTCACGGTTAAGAGCATCCAATGCCATCAATTTACCAATCTCGATAAAGTCGCAAAGACGTAATGCCTTTTCAAGTTCAACATTTAGAGTATTTGCCTCTCCTGGGATGCGAAGTTCTGTCCAGAATACTTTTTCAACCTCTTTAATCTTAGCTAAAGCAGTTTCCAAAGATTCTTTAGTACGTCCCATACCAACAAAGTTCCACATAATTAGACCTAACTCTTTATGAATAGAGTCAACTGAACGTGTACCCTTAATATTCATAAGTTTAGCAATCTTATCTGTAACCTCTTTCTCTGCTTCAGCAAATTCTGGAAGATCAGTAGAGAAACGAGGAACCTGAATTTGGTCAGATAAATAGTTTTGGATTGTATATGGCAATACGAAGTAGCCATCAGCAAGACCTTGCATAAGAGCAGATGCACCAAGACGGTTAGCACCATGATCCGAGAAGTTTGCTTCACCAATTGCGTAACAACCCTTGATAGATGTCATTAGCTCATAGTCAACCCAAATACCACCCATAGTATAGTGGATAGCTGGGAAGATCATCATTGGAGTCTTGTATGGATTATCATCAGTAATCTCTTCGTACATATCGAACAAGTTACCATAACGAGCACGAACAACATCCTCGCCAAGACGATCGATTGCATATTTAAAGTCAAGGAATACAGCAAGACCTGTATTGTTTACACCGTAACCTGCATCGCAACGCTCTTTAGCAGCACGTGAAGCAACGTCACGTGGAACAAGGTTACCGAATGCTGGGTAACGACGTTCCAAATAGAAGTCACGATCCTCATCTGGAATATCATTAGCTTTCTTTGTTCCTGCTTGAAGAGCTTTAGCATCTTCTAATTTTTTAGGAACCCAGATACGTCCGTCATTACGTAATGACTCGGACATAAGAGTAAGTTTTGACTGCTTATCACCATGTACAGGAACACATGTTGGGTGGATCTGAGCAAAACATGGGTTAGCGAAGTAAGCACCTTTACGGTAGATTTGCATAGCAGCAGAACCGTTAGAACCCATAGCATTTGTAGAAAGGAAATATGCATTTCCGTAACCACCAGTACCAATAACAACAGCATGAGCAGCAAAACGTTCAACAGCACCTGTAACAAGATTACGTGCAATGATACCACGTGCACGACCATCGATTATTACAAGGTTAAGCATCTCATAACGAGTATATAATTTTACGTTACCACGTTGAACCTCGCGGCTAAGTGCTGAGTATGCTCCAAGAAGAAGCTGTTGTCCGGTTTGACCACGAGCATAGAATGTACGGGATACCTGAGCACCACCGAAAGAACGGTTATCAAGTAAGCCACCATATTCGCGAGCAAAAGGTACACCTTGAGCAACACATTGGTCGATGATTTCGTTAGAAACCTCAGCAAGACGATAAACGTTTGCTTCGCGAGCACGATAGTCACCACCTTTGATTGTATCATAGAAAAGACGGTATACAGAGTCACCATCATTTTGATAATTCTTTGCAGCATTAATACCACCTTGTGCTGCGATAGAGTGAGCACGACGTGGAGAATCTTGAATACAGAAATTTAATACTTTGAAACCCAAAGCACCAAGTGAAGCTGCTGCCGAAGCACCAGCAAGACCTGTACCAACTACGATAATGTCAAGACGACGTTTATTAGCTGGGTTTACCAATTTCTGATGAGCTTTATAATTGGTCCATTTTTCGGCCAAAAGGCCTTCAGGAATTTTAGAATCTATATTAGCCATAATATTTTTACTATTTTAATTTACAATTAGAATTTTAGCAGCAAGAACCGCACAAAGCGTAATAAACTACAACAGCAACAAAACCTAATACAACTAATGTAGAATAGATGTTACCAATTACTTTCCAACGTTCAAACCATATGTTGTTATTCCATCCTAATGTCTGAATTGCACTCCAGAAACCATGAGTCAAGTGGAACCACAAAGCTGCTAACCAAACAAGATAAAGAACTACGTAAACCGGGCAGCTGAAAGTATTAATAATGTGATGAACACCATCGGCTGCATATGTAGTATCTACATGAACACCTAACATGTGCAATACCTCAGGCAACTGCATTTTTGCCCAGAAGTTGAATAGGTGTAATCCTAAACCTAACAAAACAATAATACCTAAAGCTAGCATGTTTTGAGATGCCCACTCTACATTTTTAGGTCTCTCATTAACAGCATAACGTTCTGTTCCACGAGCAGCACGGTTTTGCATTGTTAGCCAGAAAGCATACACAATGTGAACAACTACCAAGAAACCTAATCCTGCAGTAGCGATCAGTGCATACCAGTTAGCTCCCAAAAACTCACAAATCATGTTGTATGCTTCTTTAGAGAAGATAGCAACAAGATTCATCGCCATGTGAAACGTCAAAAATAGGATAAGGGCTAGACCTGTGACACTCATCACCACTTTCCTTCCAATAGATGAATTACATAACCACATAAATGATTGATTTTAAATTATTTAATTGTTTATATTGATTTCCTTCAGAATATAGTTTTCTCAAGGGACAAAATTATAGTAAAACTATTGATAATACAAGACATTAAAGAAATAATTCCGTAATAGTAAAACTTTTATTTTTCTATTATAGAATTATTACATTTTTATCCTCAAAATTCAAGATTTAGATGTGGTTTACTATTTCTTCATTGTATCCAATTCTTTAATTAATTCTAACAACTCATTCATGTATCTTTTCCTTCTTAATAGTAATAGTGTAATAATAATTGAAGCTGCAATTATAGAGACTCCAATATATAGAGTGATATATGAGATAGGTATTATTGGTAATAGGTGATTTATAATTAAACCAATTAGCATCATTATCCACAAAGGAGCTATAACATAAATATAAATTTTATGTAAAAGTGTTGTTTGAAACCATAATGCTTTTTTATAAATATCAATAGCACTGTCTTTAAATATTTTTATGCTTCTGATTTTAGTGATCTTTATAATCTGTATTACAATTCCAAATGCTAATACAAACTCATTTACCAATGTACCATAGGGTCCAAATATCTCAATATAAATTGGGAAAAGATATATGCAGAAGAAAATAGAAAGAAAGATTAAAAGCTTCAATTCAAAACGCTCAATTTTTCCAAATAAAGTTGTTGAACGATTATTAAGTATCTCTTTTATCATACTCTCGTTGCATATCTCCGACTCTTCAAGCCGTCTGCTCATTTGCTGCCACTGTGATTTCATCTCCTCAAGTTCCATAATTTATCATTTAATAGATTAAAACTTTGCTAACCTTATGCCATTTCTCTTAATTTATCTTTAATACGAGTAAGCCTTACACCTACATTACTTTTTGTCATTCCCAAAAGTTCGGCTATCTCTTCATAAGGCCTATCTTCAAGATATAGAAGTATAAGAGCTTTATCGATTGGATTTAGTTTAGATATCATCCCATGAAGAATTGAAAGTCTATCATCTTCATTTTCTTCAAAAAGATCGATATCGAATGTAAGCGACTCTGTTTGGAGTTCCCTACTGTTTTTACGGTAATATGTAATGCATGTATTTAGAGTAATGCGATATACCCATGTTTGAATGGAACATTCACCTCGAAACATTCCGAAACTTTTCCACAAGTTTATGGTAACTTCTTGAAATAGGTCATTTACTAAGTAGAGTGAATTGGCATACATATAGCATAATTTGTAAATCAATCGTTTATGCCCATCAATCATATTTATGAAGACCTTTTCTTCTATATTTTCCATCTACATTTTTGCTGTTTAGTCTATTAGTCGTTTTTATTTTTTTAAAATTACAATTTTATTCTCTTTTCTCTCTTTAAAAGAACATTATTGTTAAGAAACCATTTATCAATTATACTCGGAATATAAAAACCAATAATTATTACATTTGTAGAAATTAAAGAATATATGACTAAAAAGGCTATAATATTTTTAATATTACTTCTTGCAATATCTTTTAAAGGCATAGCACAGAATTGGGATATAAATACTCTACATAGAATAAACAAATGGGATGTTCATGGAGTAAGCAAAGTTATATCTACTACTACTCCTGTTATTACGATAGGTCTGCCATCGGCAATGGCTATTTATGCATTTATAGAAAAAGATAGAAAGTTATTAAAAGAGGCCATTTATATTGGGACAACAGTTATTGAGGCTGTTGGTATAAGTTATGTTACAAAAGAGATTGTTGACCGCCAACGTCCATTCCTTAAATACCCCGATAAGATTACACCTTATGGCGCTTCACACATAAAAAGTTCCTCTTTCCCTTCAAGTCATACTGCTGCTGCATTTTCACTTGCTACATCGCTAAGTATAACTTATCCGAAATGGTATGTTATCGCTCCTTCTGCAATTTGGGCAACAAGCGTTGGATTTGCTCGAATGAATCAAGGTGTTCATTATCCTAGCGACGTAATGGCCGGAGCTGTTATTGGAGTTGGTTGTGGATTTATAAATATCTATGTTAACAGATGGCTAAACAAAGTTCTTTTTAAATATTAATCTATTTTAGAGGAGAAATTAATAATAACATTTTTCCAACGAAACAAGTATAATATATTACATAAGCTACATTATGTATATTTTTCCGTTCATAATGTAGCTTTAAAATATTTTATTAGATAAAATTGAAAAATCACAGAGGGTGAAAACAAGCTAAAATTTTAGTTTTCGTAATCTCCTACAGGATTTATTTCAAATATTACATTCTAAAGTTGTTTAGGAAGCACTATTTATTCTTCTTTTTAAATAAGCCACCATAATTTGGAGAATTCATCAATTCAATAGCTTTGCTCACACTTTCGTTGGTTTGATTTATAACATGATAATATTCATTCATATCCCAAATGTCACGAGCAACAAGAGCCTTGAGTTGCAACTTTAAAAGTGGCAATGATTCATTGTACTCTTTCTCATTGAATTCAACACCCAACTTACTACCTTCGTCAACCAAAGCTGTTAACAT
>JAEZKJ010000038.1 GCA_023415545.1 Bacteroidota bacterium | reverse complement strand
TCCATCTTCATGGCTATAAAAGATATAGCCTTCTTTGCTGCTGCTGCAATATTCTCAATGGTAGTGACATATTATGTTACAAGTTATATAACCAACATATATTTATTGATAATAAGTAAAATTATTTTGGCTGCTTCTCTATATATCTCTATTATGTGGATAAGTCGTTCGGTAACATTCCGTGAAAGCCTCAACTATATATTTAAAAGAAGATGAGTGTAAAACGCCTGTCTAATATTGAATCATTAAGGATTATATCTATCATTATGATAGTGATGATGCATATAATGGGAAATGCATACAATACTCATAATGCAATAAATCATGAACTGCTTTTTGGTATAAACACTATTGGAAACACCGGCGTTACCATATTCATAATTATTTCAGGCTACTTTGGCATACATCCTACTATTAGCAAGTTTATTAAGATGATGTCGGTAATATGGTTTTACTCTATCTTATCATACTTAATAAACATATTTTATTTTCAAGAGAGCATAACCTTACAAGGATTGCAGGTTACACTATTTCCTGTACTATGTCGAAAATATTGGTTTATAACATGTTATATGGTTGTTTTCTGCTTCTCTCCATTTCTAAATAAAATAGTAGATTTTCTTTCAAAAAGTGATTTTATAAAGCTTCTATCAATAATGCTTTTATTCTTTGTCGTTGCCCCAACTATATTTAATATTGAGATAATGAAGGATGGAGGTAAAGGTGTTATAAATATGATTTTAGCTTACCTTATTGGTCAATACATAAAAGTGTATGGTTTCCCTAAAATTATTAAAGAGAGAAGTACATTATTGCTATCAATATCTTTAATAATTATATATTCAGTTAACTGGCTATTATCATGGTACGTTGGTCATACTATAATGCCATTGGCTCGCGATAATAGCTTTTTTATCATTTTAGCATCAATAGCTATATTCTATAAGTTTATAAATTACCATTTCTATTCATCGAATATAAACTATATCGCCGGCTATGTATTCCCAATATATTTACTTCAAGGTATAATTCTTAAAATACTTTCACCATATTATCGCATGATTTCAGAGGATGATACTTTTATAGTATACCTACTCACAGGTACTTTAATGATAGTTTTTTTGTCAATCGCTGTTGAAAATATTAGAAGAGTTATATTCGATAAAATGGTAAACATTATAACTAACTCGGTAGAAACAAGAATTGCCAAAAGAGAATTATAGTTTCAATATCTCTAAAGGTATTCCTGAAATTTGTGATGCCATATCCGAATACGAGCTTTGAAAAGAGCCATATATCTTTTGTGTACTCGAAAGAACATACATCTCAGCAACAGCACCTTTTATCCCTTCGATAGAATCTCTATCAGCAACCTCCTTTGAGCATATTATTCTACTTCCATAACGTTTTTGCATCTCCTTTTTCACATCTTCGCAATCCGTAGCAAGGAAAAAGTTAACTGCATTATTAGCATCTATCTCTTTATCAATTTTGTTGTAGAATAGTTCTATTGGACTATTTATTATAGAATCAAGATTATCTGTTCGGCGAATATGAAGCCCTATTGTGTCATCAGTAAATTGAGAAGTATAGGTGTCGATCATCTTTTTAATTTCAGGAAGAGGTCGAAAAAGTTTCGATATAATACTAATATCATAGTTCATGAAGTTAGTGTACGATGCCAAATATAACTCCTTATTACCTTTTGCCCACTTCACAAAATCGAAGCCTTTTCTACATAAAGGGGTTATTGAGAGTTCATATAGTGATGAGTCAAAAATCAATTTTTGGTATATACGTGGTAAATAGAAATTCTTTTTTCTCGGCCTGTCAAGCAACAATTTATCAATTGTTGATGCATCTCTAAGCGATATTACATCATCATTAATAGGCTCAAAAAGTTCATAAAACGGTGAATTTAATGCCCAATCTTTTATCCAAACGACATTGAGAGAACCGTTAGTTTTCTTACAAAGATCAAAAGCAGAAGCTATAGCTCTCATTCTATTAGCTAATCCACCAACAGGGATAAATGTAATTTTGCTCATGCTTATTTTATAATTTATGCCAAAATTATAGAACTCAGATAAAAAATACTAATTTATTACTACTTTTGTATACACTCATGAATATATAAGTGATGAGAAAAAATATTGCAATTATATTGGCAGGTGGAGTAGGCAGCCGTTTAGGGCTATCTACACCAAAACAATTCTTCAAAGTAGCAGGCAAAATGGTTGTGGAGCATACTATCGATACTTTCGAAAGTAATCCGCATATAGATGAAATAGCCATCGTTTCTAATCCTTTCTACATATCCGATTTTGAATCAATCATTATAAAAAACGGATGGAAGAAGGTAAAGAAAATTTTAAAAGGAGGGAAAGAAAGATACCACTCCAGTCTTTCAGCTATAAAGGCTTATGAAGGTGCTGATGTAAACCTTATTTTCCACGATGCTGTACGACCATTAGTAAGTCAAAGAATATTGAATGATGTCATAAATGCTCTATTAGAATATGATGCCATTGATGTTGCTATGCCCGCTACAGATACTATAATCGAGGTAAAAGGCGATTTCATAAACAACATACCCGACCGTTCAAAATTACAACGTGGACAAACCCCACAAGCTTTTAAAATTGAGACTATTGCCAAAGCATACGAAATAGCTTTGAAAGATGAAAACTTTAAAGTTACTGACGATTGTGGTGTTGTTGTAAAATATTTGCCTGAAGTTCCTGTATATGTTGTTACAGGTGAAGAGAGCAATATGAAACTTACTTACAAAGAAGATACTTACTTGCTCGATAAATTCTTTCAGCTACGTAAAAGCGAACTCAATGATACTCCACTAAATGAAAATATACTTAAAGGAAAAGTAGCAGTCATTTTTGGTGGTAGTTATGGCATTGGAGAGAACATTGCACAACTTCTCAAGGAGAAAAATGTAGAAGTACATTGCTTCTCAAGAAGTTTAAATAGCATAGACGTTGGCAAGAAAGAGGATGTTGATAAAGCATTGAAAAGTGTGTTCGAAAAGAGTAAAAGAATTGATTATGTTATAACTACAGCAGGACTTTTGAACAAAGAACCACTTATGAGTTGTGACTATGAAACAATACAGAATGCTATAAATACAAACTATCTTGGTACTGTAAATGTTGCAATCAGCTCATTTGAATATCTTAAAGAGAGTAAAGGAAAACTTATATTCTTCACATCGAGTTCATATACCCGTGGACGTGCATTCTATAGCATATATTCATCAACAAAAGCTGCAATAGTAAATTTTGTACAGGCCATTGCACAGGAATGGGAATCGTTCGGAATTGCAGTCAACTGTATTAATCCGGAACGTACAAAGACACCTATGCGTATACGTAATTTTGGTGTTGAGCCCGATGATTCACTCCTTTCTGCCGATAAAGTGGCTTCAGTTACAGTACAATCATTAACATCGGAGTTTACAGGACAGGTTATAGACGTTAAAAGAGATAACGAATGAAAAACGAACACCTATCACAATACGTAGCACAAAATTTGAGAGCTTGCCAACTTAAGCAACTCTCTATCCTTGAAGAGGTAGATAGAATTTGTGAAAAACATAATCTTACATACTGGCTTGATGGCGGTTCACTACTTGGAGCTGTTCGTCATAAAGGCTTCATTCCTTGGGATGATGATATTGATTTAGGAATGCCACTCGAGGATATGAAGAAATTTATTGAGATAGCACAACCTGAACTTTCAAAAGGTCTCTTTTTACAAACTCCTGAAAGTGATCCTTCGAGTAAAGAGCCAATAATCAAGATACGTGATTTGAACTCTATGTATATTGAGATGGGTGATAATTTCAGTGCTGACTACCAAAAAGGACTTTTCATCGATATATTTCCTTTTATCGACTACCCTAGCGTACCAAAATCATGGGTAAAAAAAATAACAAAAGGGATATCTAAAAGTTACTCTATACTCAATTCACAGCACTACTACTCACTGCGCTCTTTCACTGAGTTCTTCTATTTCGGAGCTAAGTATTGGATACTAAAAGCTTTATGGGCATTGTTATGCATGATATTTAAAAAGGATACTTACCTATCGAATATACTTATTAACAACGGATATGGAATTATGCATAGAAAAGATTCTGTGTATCCTATCTGTGAAATTGAGTTTGAAGGTAAGATGTTCAAAGCACCTCACAACCCGGATGCTTATTTAAAAGATTTATATCGTAACTATATGGATATTCCTCCTAAAGAGAAACAGAAAATCCATGCTATATATATCAACCCTGAACTAATAAAATAATTATGAAGCCAGCATTAGTCGATGTAGCGGTACTGATACTATTCTTCAACCGTCCAAAACAATTATCGCAAGTGTTTGAACAGGTTAAGATAGCACGTCCTTCAAAGCTCTTTCTCTATCAAGATGGGCCTAGAGGTGAAAGAGACATGCCTGGCATCTTGGCTTGCAGACAAATTGTTGAAGATATTGATTGGGAGTGTGAAGTACAAACTCTATATCAGGAGAAGAACTATGGATGTGATCCATCAGAGTATATATCACAAAAATGGGCCTTTTCGCATGTCGACAAGTGTATAGTTTTAGAGGATGATGACGTGCCTTCTATCTCTTTCTTTTCTTTCTGTAAAGAGATGTTGGATAGATATGAAAATGATAGTCGCATAACAATGATTGCCGGTTTCAATAATGAAGAGATAACTAAAAATATCCCTTATGACTACTTCTTTGCCTCAACATTCTCGATATGGGGATGGGCAAGTTGGAAAAGAGTGGTCGATCAGTGGGATGAGCACTATACATTCCTAGAGGATAAAGTTAACATGCTTCAACTTGAAAACCTTATTAAGGAGCGTAAATATAGAGATGACTTTATCAAGATGTGTAATGACCATAAAAGAAGTGGCAAGGCATTTTATGAAACAATATTCCATGCATCGATGCTTTTCAACTCAGGATTGGCAATTGTTCCTACACGTAATATGATAAACAATTTAGGTGCAACAGCCGATTCAACTCATTTCGGTGGTTCTATAGATACACTTCCTAAAGGATACAGACGAATATTTACTATGAAAAGATATGATGTGGAGTTCCCAATAAAACATCCACGTTATGTTATCGAGAATGTTGAATACAAGAAATCTGTATTTAAGATAATGTGTTGGGGACATCCATGGATAAAGATTGGACGTTCGTTTGAAGAACTTTTCCTCAACTTAAAATATGGAAACTTTGGAACCATAAAGAATGCTATTTCAAATAGGATAAAGAAATTATTAAAAATGAATCAGCATAAATAATGCCAACACGAATATATTTTTATCATACACGAGTTACTGAACAGAGCTACCAAGAGTGGAAAGATCATAAATTCCCAGGTCATCTACTTTATGGAATGCCTCTTTTTGAGAAAGATGGAATTGAGAGTGTTATGCACAACTATAAATTCTTCCCTAAAAGATGGCAGCTAATGCTTTACACGACAAAAGAGATTTTACGAAACTACAGTAAATTTAATTTAGTCTATGGAACATCATTTCGTGGTTTGGAGCTGATAATATTCTTACGTGCAATAGGACTGTTCAGAAAACCTATAGTTGTATGGCACCATACTGCAATAACAAAAAGTTCAAGTAAAATAAAAGAGACCATATCACGTTTATTCTATAAGGGTATAGATAAAATGTTCCTATTTAGCGATAAACTTATAGATGACTCGATGAAATCGAAAAAAGTTCCTTCTAATAAACTTAAACTAGTACATTGGGGACCGGATATTGATTTCTATGATTATATCACTAAATTTATTCCTGAAGAAAAAAGAGTTGGTTTTATATCGACAGGCAAAGAGAATAGAGATGTCGTGACACTGATTGATGCTTTTAATAAAACAGATAAAATCCTTGATATCTACATTTCTAAAGAGTGTGGGGAAATAAACTATGAAAAAAGGATAACGTCAGCTAATCCTAGGAAAAACATCTCTGTAAGCTACACAGAAGGAGTAATCCCTCTTGAGTTGGCAAAGAAAGTTGCATTTAAGGAGTGCATCGTTATCCCATGTTTAGAGTTCCCATACACTGTTGGATTAACCACTTTAGTTGAAGCTTTTGCCCTTGGGATGCCGGTTATTTGTTCAAGGAATCCTAACTTCCAGATGGATATTGATAAAGAAGGCATTGGTATAACTGTAGAGTATGGAGATGTGAAAGGGTGGATAGATGCAATTAATTATATGAGTGAAAATCCTCAACAGGCTAGAGAAATGGGTAAAAGAGCAAGAAAACTGGCCGAGGAGAGATTCAATTTGAAAATATTTGCTCATGAAATAGCTGAAGTTCTTCTTTCAGTATCTTCTAAAAAGAGATAGGTAGATATTTACATCAATCATATTATTTTTTACTAAAAATAAAGAGCTCTATTAATTTATCACTTTAGTCTTAATGTTTTAACTTTGTATAAACTTCTATACATATTATGAGAGTACTTATCATCAACACATCTGAACGAATTGGAGGTGCTGCTATTGCAGCCAACAGACTTATGGTATCACTTAAAGATAGTGGTATTAAGGCAAAAATGTTGGTAAGGGATAAACAGACTGATAATTTAAATGTAGTTGGGTTGAAAAAATCTTGGTGGCGTATTTGGCAATTCATTTGGGAAAGAGTTGTTATATGGAAAGCTAATAAGTTCAAGAAGAATGATCTTTTTGCTGTTGATATAGCCAACACCGGTACAGATATTACCTCTTTTCCTGAATTTACGCAAGCCGATGTTATTCATCTTCATTGGATAAACCAAGGTATGTTATCTCTTAAAGATATTAATAAAATCATCGAATCGGGGAAACCTATTGTTTGGACAATGCACGATATGTGGCCTTTCACAGGAATCTGCCATTATTCGGGAGAGTGTGATTTATACAAAACTCATTGCCATAACTGCCCACTCCTTTATATGGGAGACTCAAAAGATTTATCATATCGTACTTTCATGAAGAAAGAGAAACTTTACAAAGGGGCAAAGATTACATTCGTTGCATGTAGCAAATGGCTTGAAGGTAAAGCCAAAGAGAGTAAGTTATTGGATAATCAAAAGATTACCTCTATATGCAATGCCATTAACACCAATCTTTTCAAACCTAGAAATAAAAAGGAAGCTAGAGAAAAACTACAATTACCTCTAGATAAAAAATTACTTCTTTTTGGCTCGCTTAAAATTTCAGATAAGCGCAAAGGTATGGACTACCTAGTAGAGGCATGCAAAATATTGAAAGAGCATAATCCTGAACTATGTAAAGAACTCGGAGTAGTAGTATTTGGGAAAGAGGCAGACAACTATTCCTCTCTATTCCCTTTCCCTATATACTCATTTGAATACATTGATAGTGAAAAGAAATTGGTTGATGTTTACAATGCAGTAGATCTATATGTGACACCTTCACTACAAGATAATCTTCCAAATACCATTGTAGAGGCTATGGCATGTGGAATACCATGTGTTGGTTTTAATACAGGGGGTATACCTGAAATGATAGATCATCTACATAATGGATATGTAGCTCAATACAAGTCGGCTGAGGACTTTGCTAATGGAATAGAGTGGACTCTTAACGAAGAAAACTACAGCATTATAAAAGAAGAGGCATACAGAAAAGCTGTTTCCTCATATTCTATGAACACCATAGCAAGAAAATATATTGAAGTTTACAATAAAGTAACAGGAAAACATGCATAACAATAATCATATACATCCACGTTTCTCTATAATTACTGTTACATACAATGCAGAAAAAGCACTTGAAGAGACTATTCAGAGTATTATCAGTCAGACATATAAAGATATAGAATATATAATTGTTGATGGTGGTTCAAAAGATAGAACACTTTCGATAATCGAAAAATATAAAAGCCACATAGCAAAGGTTGTTAGTGAACCCGATAAAGGTTTGTATGATGCCATGAATAAAGGATTAAAAATGGCAACAGGCGACTATGTCTGCTTTCTTAATGCAGGAGACTCATTGCACGAGGATGAAACAGTTACAATGATGGTTAAAAGCATTGAGAAAAATCAATTTCCAGATATAATATATGGTGAAACCGCTATAGTAGATAGCAAAAGACACTTCATGCACATGAGAAGACTCTCGGCACCGGCCAAATTAAATTGGAAAAGTTTCAAGAATGGCATGTTAGTGTGTCATCAAGCATTCTTTGCCAAAAGAGAAATAGCCATAGATGAACCATACAACTTGAAATATAGATTCTCGGCGGATTTCGATTGGTGCATAAGAGTGATGAAAAGAGCAAAAAGTTTTCATAACAGTGAAATAACTATTGTTGACTACCTTAATGAAGGCATGACTACTCAAAATCATAGGGCATCACTTTTGTAAAGATTCAATATTATGTGCAAACATTATGGTATTATTTCTACTATATTACAACATATATGGTTTATGATAAGAGTAATCATAAAATAATCATCATTAAAAAACCATCATAACTTAAAATTGATCGTTATTAAGATTAAATAGCTTGACATTTATTTTACAATTAATGTCAAGCTATTTTCTTTATTTATCTCCTACTAGACAAATAAATCAATAATTCAAATTACAGAACCAATTACTGAAAAACAATATAATTTAACAGTTTGTATTGCCTACAACAAAGAAAGATTTCTCACGCTCACTATACTTCAATCATTTAGCAAAACCACGATTATAAAATAATATTTATTATCATTAAAATATGTAACATATAGTCTAATATATGTTACATAAACATTCATTAATTAAAAGGAATATATTCAAATTTAGCCTCGAATAATAATAACCTTTTAATCAAGTATTATAATTACTAACACATGGCCTTTAAGAAATAGCCATATCTTCTCTGTGCGCAATTTTATCTAGATTAATTGTCTATTATTAGTTCATTTTGTTAACCATAAAAAATTTATTTTACATTACCAATCTCAATGCTTATGAAAACAAGAATTTTGTTTTTGCTAGCTTTTGTAGCATTCTGCTGCACAACAGCAATAGCACAAATTGAAGTCAAAGGTACTGTTGTCTCAGCAAAAGATTCTGAGCCAATGATTGGTGTTGCTGTTCTTGAACAAGGAACTACCAATGGTCAGATTACTGATCTTGAAGGTAATTATTCCAT
>JAEZKJ010000013.1 GCA_023415545.1 Bacteroidota bacterium | reverse complement strand
ACTTACTAATTATTATCCTACACCCATTTCTTACACATCCAAGTCAAATATAGTCAACTAGCTTAATAAAGAAAAAACAGAAAAACAACACAAAATGCATATCAGATAAATATCAGATATTATTAATTCATTTATTAACAAACAATTTTATGAAAAAAACAAATTTATTTGTAGCAGCACTTTTAGGTAGTGCTCTTACATTATCTTCTTGCTCAAGTGAGGAGAATGTCGTTAAAGAGGATTCTAATTTAGCACAGATGGGTGTTGAAGTAGGTATTTCAGGTAATGTTGATTCAAGATCGGGTATTACAGCTACATCATTTACAAATGGCGAAAAGCTAGGTCTTTTCATTTATCGTAATGATATGACTGTTAAAGATGCTGTAGCTGATCAATATAATTTTGCTGAAATGATTGGAACAGCTAATCCAACAGTAAATGTACCTTATGCTCAAACAGGTGCTGCATGGATTGCTTCTCAACCTATTATTCTTTCAAATATTCAAGGTTTTGTTTATGCTTATTATCCTTACAGTGAATTAAATGTTGGAAACGATGGAAGATCTATTCCTATCACTGTTAGTCCTAATCAGGAAACAGGTCAGTCAGATGGTTCTAAAGATGCAAATGGTCAGATAGACTATATGTGGGCTACACCAAAAACTGGAATAAGTAATCTAAAACCAAAAGTAAATCTTTCAATGAACCATGCTTTAGCTAAAGTATCTTTTACTTTTAAACATGCAGAAGACAAAGAAAAATATCCAGGTGCTGGTTTAATTTCTGATATTATTCTTAGAGGTGTAAAAACAGGTAAAGCAACATTAAATATTACTAATGGTGCAATTAGCGAACCAGAAACTGCAATGGGTACTATCTTGCTTACAGGAATGAATCAAGGAGAAAATGGTACTTTAATTGAAGAAACATCTGCAGCATTAGTACCAAGTTTACTTCTATATCCTCAAACTTTATCAGGTTCACAAGTTACAGTAAAAATTGACGGTGTAGACTATACAGTAGATATACCTGCTAGTATGACAATATTTGAAGCTGGTAAACATTATACTATGCAATTTACTGTTAAGGGTACTGCTTTGGTAGTTAACCAAGTTAGCATTCAGCAATGGCAAGATGGTGGAAGTGATAAGGGTGAAGATGTTAGCAACCCAGATAATCAAGATACTGAACCAGCATAATAAATAACTAATATAATTCCTGCCTATTTCCATAGGCAGGAATATATTTTAAAATAAAAAACAATGGGAAAATATCTGTTATCTGCATTCTTAATATTCTTATCTGTAGAGGTTTATGCTCAAAAGATAGGAGTAAGAACTAGTGTTTCAATGCTCATGACAACTACACCAAACATAGAGATATCTACACCATTTACAAAACACTTATCTATGCACTTTCCTGTGCTATATAATCCATTTAAATTTGGAGAAAATAGCCGTTTACAGCAGTTAACAGCAATGCCCGGTATTAGATATTGGAGTGCTGAGACTTATGTAGGATCATTTGTGTCAATGTATGGACTCGCTTCTCAATATAATGTGGGAGGTATACTGGATATGAAGTATCGATATAGTGGAAAATGTTTTGGTGGCGGATTAGGTATCGGATACGCTTGGATTATAAAAAACAGACTAAATATTGAAGTAGAGATAGGTGCTGCTTTAGTAAAAAACAATTATGATAAAGTTGGTTGGGAAGTTAACTCACGTCGTTATAAACATTTCTCCAGACTTCATGTAATTCCGGCAAAAGCAGATTTTAGCATAGTCTATTTTATGTAATAAAATAATCTTCAATATTTAATGTTAACATGAAAATAAAAAGTGGATTTAATTTAATACTATTAATAGCATTATCGCATATTCTATTCTCATGTATGTCTGCACAATTGAGAATGAGTATTGCTGAAGAAAGTGGAATTGCAAATATACGTCAACCAAGCAATGAGGAAAAATTAAAAGATACAGTAAAAAGTTCACTTCCTTCATTTGTATCTTATAAAGATGAAAATGGAGTAACTCAAATTATAGGTAACTCGGAGAGAGATTCGGTAACAGGGGAGGATATTATGACCTTTGAACTTGCCGAGGTGACTGTTGTGAGCAAAAGTAAAACCGTTCCTGAACGTAATGGTAATATAAATATTGCTTTTGTTCTCACCATCCCAAAGGATTATTTACAAAATGATTTCGCTATTCGTATTTATCCTATACTATCAAACGAAGGGAAAGATTCTATAATGAAATATATGTATATATCAGGAAGAGAGCATAGAACGTTGATGGCAAGACATAATTTTTATGACCCTCTTCATTTAGACAAAAAAGGGAAACAATTAACAAAACTCTCGAATAGAAAAAGAACATTTAATTCGACTGATACGACAAAATATCTCTCTGTAATAGATTCAATTGAAAGAAGAAAGATTTATTATAAAAATAAAGATTCACTATTTGCTAAATCTTTACATCTTGATACTATAGTTTTTAATGGTAAAGATTTTGAATATTATTATTCGGAAGATATATCAACAAGAAATTTGAGAAAGAAAGTTAAATTGTCATTTATAGGTGAGGTAGAGGATATGAGTGGAAGAAAATACAAACTTAAACAGGGAGATACGATAAACTATTTTATTACCTCAATGACACAGTTTCTTGATTTCACTCCTCGATATAAACGTACAATTATAGAGAGAAGAGCTACGGCAAAAGCTTCTGCAAATATCTCTTTTCTTACGGGTAGCTCGGAGGTGATAGATACGCTTGAAGCTAATAAAGAGGAGCTTCAGAAAGTTGTAGATAAAATGATTGAACTTAATAATAGTAACGAATTTATTATTGACTCAATAACAATGGATGCCGGTTGCTCTCCTGAAGGTGATAATGAAATAAACAAAAAGTTATCACTAACACGTGCACAATCATTGAAAAGGTATTTATCAAATGTGCTTGAAAGTAATGCTGAAGCTGCGGATCTGGTGCAAATTGTACCCATAGGAGAGAACTGGAAAGAGTTGAAAAGATTGATCAAAATGGATGAAAATATATATAATCGTTCCTCTATACTTGATATGATTGATACTACCCCTGATAACGATAGGAAAGAACAACTTTTAAGTAATTTTTCTTCTGATTATGAATATATATTTAGAGAGTTATATCCCAAATTAAGAGTTGTAAATTTTACATTCCATAACTCACGTCGAAATATGGTTCAGGATACTATATATTCAACAACTATTGATACAGTATATGCTTCGGCAATAAAAATGATGGATAACAGAGAATATAAGGAGGCTTTACAGATCCTTGGTGAATATAACGATTATAATACAGCTATATGTTACATGTCTTTAGGATATAATAAATCGGCTGTTGAAATATTCTCAACACTTCCTGTTACTGCAGATACAGAGTATATGATGGCTATTCTATCGGCAAGACTTGGAGATAATGCGGATGCTATTAAAAGATTTCTACATGCTTGTAAAATGGATGATTCCAAAGCTCAGAGAGGAGAGATGGATCCGGAATTGGCGGTTTTAATAAAGCGGTACAATCTTACGCAACAGTTATATTGATTATTTATGAAACAGAACATGAAAAAAATAATTTATCTTTTTACAATTATCATTCTATTATCTTCATGTAAAGAGTTGGAAGATGAGTTTTGGGATAATAATGTTATGATACATGCTGATTGGAAAGATGCGAATTTGGAAACAGGTAAGCGTCCTTACGAGCAAAATACATACACGATATATTCCTATCCACAGATAAGAGATGAGTTTGGATCGGCGCACCCTTTTGCTAAGGATAATACTCCAATAAATCTGGAAACAGATGTCTACGACTTTATCATATACAATGATATGAAATTTGTTAATCGCCAGCCAATGTTTAAAACTGCTGAGATATCTCTGCCAACAATTATTAGCGAAAAGAATGAGCAGATAATTACTGACTTTCCTGACAGTATGGTATATGTAGGTATTAGTGAGAATAATGTCGTGAAATTTGAAAAACAGAGTGAAGTTGATATTAAGATGATAAGAATGTTCAAACGTGTAAATTTTAATATAACATTAGGCGACAAGGAAGAACTTACAGAACCTCTTCAAGTGGAACTCTCAGGAGTAGCCAACCGAAAAAGAGTATGGGATCAGCAACTTTTGAACACAGACGAGAGCATAATGATGTTCAGTTTAAATAGACGTGGTAGATATGTAAATACTACTCATTATTTAACTACTTATGCTGGACATGTTTTAATTCTTGGAATAACAGGAAGAAATATTCTTACTATGTATTATACTGACGCTGATGATGAAATTAAGAGATTGGATGTGGATTTGACAGAAAATTTAAAGAATTGGAATACGGAAGAGGTTACAGTGAAGATGTTAGTAAATGTATATGATGAGACTCAACCTGATGTTGTTGTTAACGAGTGGGAAAAGGGTGATACCAGTGATGTACCGGCTACTTATAATCTTGAATAAAAATAGTTATGAATAGATTTATTGATTTTATAATAATTATGTTTGTTCTATTTCTTTGCTCCTGCAATAAGTCAGAAGTAGAGGAAGAGATCAATATTCCAACCATTGATGAAGATTTATTGGATATAACTACTGACGTAACAAATTCATTTATTACAGATAGTGAGATCGATGGATTTACTACTATAAAAGATTATTTTAAAAATGGAGATAAAGTTGGCATTTTTGCTTTAAGCAGTGATGAAAAAAGTCCATACTTAAATGACTTGTCAATGATGAACGTTATGGCATACCATGAAGATAAGAAATGGAAATATGTTAATCCCATAACTCTTAATAAAGAACAAGCTACGCTTTATGGATACTATCCTTATGAAGAAGGTCAGTCTGTAGACTCAATTGCCATAGATACAAAAACAGAGATAGATTACCTGTATACCGGGAAAAGCACTACAGTAAATGCTATGAGCTCAAAAGGGAAATTGACTTTCAATCATGTTCTAACACAACTACAGGTTAATTTTAGAAAAGAGGATTACAAACCCAAAATAGGTGTTACTGAAATCTACTTTCGTTCATGTAAAGGCAAAAATAGTATACCAACAAAAGGATATTTTTCCTGTAGGACAGGAAAAGTCACTGTATCGGATGAGGAATATGGTTCTATTGGAACCAGTAATGTTAATATATCGGACATTCCGGATAAATTTAAAGATAGTAATATACGAAATTTTATCACGATGCCTCAAACTATTAATGAGGGAGAAGTTGAAATAGTAGCTAAAATTGGTGGAATAGATTGTGTTTACACCATACCTGCAGGAACAAAGTGGGAACAGGGTATGAGATACGTTTATAATATTACTTTTACAGTGCCTAAAATTGATGTAACCTTAGTCACTATCTGTTCGTGGATAAATACTCCGGTAATTCCATTAAATTAATATATATATCACGCATATTTAAAAAAGAGAACATATAGTTTTTATTGATTATAAAAAAGGTGGTACAATCCTTATCAAAAGGAGAGTACCACCTTAATTTTATCTATTATTGTCTATTATTCTACTGCCGCCTGTGCAGCTGCAAGTCTTGCTATCGGCACTCTAAATGGTGAGCATGATACATAATCTAAACCAACTTTGTGGCAGAATTTAACTGATGTAGGTTCACCACCATGTTCCCCACAAATACCGCACTTCAATTCAGGACGTACTGAACGACCTTTATGTACAGCCATCTCAATAAGCTGACCAACACCATTTTGATCGAGTACTTGGAATGGGTCAACCTTAAGAATCTTCTTCTCTAGATATACAGGTAAGAATGAAGCAATATCATCACGAGAGTAACCGAATGTCATCTGAGTCAAGTCATTTGTACCAAATGAGAAATACTCTGCACGTGAAGCAATTTTATCAGCAGTAAGTGCAGCACGAGGTATTTCAATCATTGTACCAACTTTAAATGGTATTTCAATGCCCTCTTCTTCGAATAACTTAGCAGCTGTTTCACGGATAATCTTCTCCTGCATTTCAAATTCATGAAGAATACCTGTCAATGGTACCATGATTTCAGGATGAGGATCGTAGCCTTCTTTCTTAAGTTCTAATGCAGCACCAATGATAGCTTTTGTCTGCATCTCTGTAATCTCAGGGTATGTATTTCCTAAACGACAACCACGGTGACCAAGCATTGGATTATGCTCACACAAACTTTCAACGCGTTGACGTATATAAGCAACTGTTACACCCATAGCCTCAGCCATCTCTGCTTGTCCTTTTTCATCATGTGGAACAAACTCATGCAATGGAGGATCGAGAAGACGAACATTAACAGGACAACCATTCATCGCCTTGAAGATTCCCTTAAAGTCATCTTTTTGGAATGGGAGTAATTTCTCAAGTGCTTTCTTTCTTCCTTCAACATCATTAGCAAGAATCATTTCACGCATAGCAAGAATTTTTTGATTCTCGAAGAACATATGTTCAGTACGGCAAAGGCCAATACCTACTGCTCCAAATTCACGCGCAACTTTAGCATCATGAGGAGTATCTGCATTAGTACGAACTTTTAGACGTGAATATTTTTCGCAAAGTTCCATAAGTTCAGCAAAGTCACCTGAAACTTCTGCAGCTTTTGTCTCAACTTTACCATTGTAAACCTCTCCGGTAGTACCATTTAATGAGATGAAATCACCCTCCTTAAGTACAATACCATCAATTTCAACAGTACGAGCTTTATAATCTACATTTATTGCACCGGCACCCGAAATACAGCATTTACCCATACCACGAGCAACAACTGCAGCATGTGAAGTCATACCACCACGAGCAGTAAGAATACCTTCAGCAACAGCCATACCAGCCAAATCCTCAGGAGAAGTTTCAATACGAACAAGAATAACTTTCTTCTTTTCAAATGCCCACTTAGCAGCATCATCAGCAAAAAATACAATCTGTCCTGTAGCTGCTCCAGGAGAAGCAGGAAGACCTTTTGTTAGAGTGACTGCTTTTTTAAGTGCTAATTTATCGAAAACAGGGTGAAGGAGTTCATCAAGTTTGTTTGGTTCACAACGTAAAAGCGCTGTTTTCTCATCAATCATTCCTTGGTGAAGCAGATCCATAGCTATTTTGACCATAGCAGCACCTGTACGTTTACCATTTCTAGTCTGCAAGAACCAAAGTTTACCCTCTTGTACAGTAAACTCCATATCCTGCATATCACGATAGTGATTTTCAAGCTTAGCTTGAATTTCATCTAATTCTTTATAAATTTCAGGCATAGCCTCTTCCATAGATGGATATTTACTTGCTCTAACCTCTTCAGGGATAGAAGCACGTTCAGCCCATCTTTGAGAACCTATTTTTGTAATCTGTTGTGGTGTACGTATACCTGCTACAACATCTTCTCCCTGTGCATTGATAAGGTATTCACCATTGAATAAATCTTCACCAGAAGCAGCATCACGAGAGAAACATACTCCTGTAGCTGAGTTTGCACCCATGTTACCAAACACCATAGCTTGAACAGTAACTGCAGTTCCCCATTCAGCTGGGATACCTTCCATTTTACGGTAAAGGATAGCACGCTCGTTCATCCATGAATCGAACACAGCACAAATTGCGCCCCAGAGTTGTTCGTATGCTGATGTAGGGAAATCTTGACCTGTTTGCTCTTTAACAGCAAGTTTAAAGCGTTTTACCAACTCTTTCAAGTCTTCTACATCAAGTTCGTTATCTAATTTAACACCTTTTGCCTTTTTAACAGATTCGATAATCTCTTCAAAAGGATCAATATCTTCTTTATTTGTTGGCTTCATACCAAGAACAACATCGCCGTACATCTGAACAAAACGACGATAAGAGTCCCATGCAAAACGTGGATTACCTGTTTTTCTTGACAAGCCTTCCACTACTTCATCATTCAATCCTAAGTTAAGGATAGTATCCATCATACCAGGCATTGAAGCACGAGCACCAGAACGTACAGAGACTAAAAGAGGATTTTCTACATCACCAAATTTTGAACGCATAAGTACTTCAACTCCTTGTATTGCGTTTTCAACCTCTTTAGTGAGAAGTTTTACAACTTCCTCTTTTCCTTTTTCGTAATACTCGTTACATACTTCTGTAGTAATCGTAAATCCGGGAGGAACTGGGACACCAATTAAATTCATCTCTGCTAAATTCGCACCTTTTCCTCCAAGTAGGTTTCTCATTTCAGCTTTTCCTTCTGCTTTTCCATTGCCGAAGGTATAAACTCTTTTTTTCTCCATTATTGAACGTATTATATTTTTTATCAGGTTATAACAAATGCAAAACTATTTATATTTAATTCAAAAGCAAAAAAAAATTTAAAAAAAATGGTACATTTTGCTATTTCTACTTTACAATTCTATATTAACAATAATAATATCAAATTTGTCGACTTTTTTTCCTATATTTGTCCCAAATTAACTTTTTAAAAAGTGGGTAGAAAGAAAAAAGAACTTCCTTTATTAGAGAAGATCACAATAACAGATGTTGCTGCCGAAGGTAAGGCTTTGGCTAAAGTAAATGACCTCGTAATTTTTGTTCCTTATGTAGTTCCTGGTGATGTAGTAGATTTACAGTTGAAACGCAAGAAAAATCACTATGCCGAAGCTGTAGCAGTGAAATTTCATGAGTTTTCCCCTAAACGAGCAGTTCCATTTTGTAAACATTATGGTATTTGCGGTGGATGTAAATGGCAAGTATTACCATATGAGGAGCAGTTAAAATATAAGCAAAAACAGGTATTCGATAATCTTACCAGAATAGGAAAGATTGAACTGCCTGAAATTACGCCTATAATGGGTTCAAAAAAGAGTCAATTCTATAGGAATAAACTTGAGTTTACTTTCTCGAATAAGAGATGGCTTACAGATGAAGAGGTTAAGATGGATGTGAAATATGATCAGATGAATGCTGTAGGTTTTCACATTCCCGGAGCTTTTGACAAGGTACTTGCTATCGATGAATGTTGGCTACAAGATGATATAAGCAACCAAATAAGAAATGCTGTAAGGGATTATGCTTATGAACATGACTTTTCGTTCTATAATATACGTCAACAAGAGGGACTTCTTAGAAACTTGATGATAAGAACTTCATCTACAGGTGAACTTATGGTTCTCCTACAATGTAGAGTTGAAAACGATAATGATTTAAATAAGGTAAAAGAGCTTCTTACTTTTGTATCTGAGAAATTCCCAGAAATAACATCTCTTTTGTACGTCATTAATAATAAATGTAATGATACTATCAACGACCTTGATGTTGTTGTCTTCAAAGGAAATGATCATATTTTCGAAGAGATGGAAGGACTTAAGTTCAAAATTGGAGCTAAATCATTCTATCAAACAAACTCGGAACAGGCTTATGAACTTTATAAAGTTACTAGAGATTTCGCAGGATTGACAGGTAATGAGCTAGTATACGACCTTTACACAGGTACAGGTACAATAGCTAACTTTGTTTCTAAGAAAGCATCCAAGGTTATCGGTATAGAGTATGTTCCTGAGGCAATTGAAGATGCAAAAGTTAACTCACAGATTAATGGGATAGAAAATACTCTGTTCTATGCCGGTGACATGAAAGATATCCTTACTCAAGAGTTTATTAATGAACATGGTCGTCCGGATGTGATCATTACTGACCCTCCACGAGCCGGTATGCATAACGATGTTATTGATACTATACTATTTGCTGAACCAAAACGAATAGTATATGTAAGCTGTAACCCGGCTACTCAGGCACGTGATTTATCGTTGCTTGATGTTAAGTATAGTGTTAAAGCTATACAACCGGTGGATATGTTTCCACATACTCATCATGTGGAAAATGTTGTTTTACTTGAAAAACGATAATCATGGCTTATACTAGAAAAGTAACTAACGAAAGAGTTGGAAAGAGTAGACCTAAAGCAGTTACTCCAGCAAGTAAATCTTTAGGTAGAGCAGATAGGAGTAAAGCTCCCAGAGCGCTATCTGCACCTAAATATACTATATTCAATGTGCATGAACAGGCAGAACTTATGGAGTTCCTCATGCAAAAAATGGCAGGTATTAGCCGCAATAAGGTTAAAGCACTTCTTGCCAATAGAGTAATCTTGGTTGACAATGCTATTGTTACTCAATATAACTTCAAACTTATGCCGGGTATGAAGGTTCAAATGAGCAAGGCAAAAAATAATGTCGAGTTCAAAAACCCAATGCTTAAATTGGTATATGAAGATGCTTATATTATTGTTGTTGAGAAAAAAGAGGGACTTCTTTCTGTGAGCACTGAGAAGCAGAAGGAGCGTACAGCTCAACATATATTGAATGAGTATGTAAAGAAAAAAAGTAGAGGAAACAGAATTTTTGTTGTTCACAGACTCGACAGAGAGACATCGGGCATTATGATGTATGCCAAAGATGAGAGAACACAACATACTTTACGCGATAACTGGATAGATATTGTAAAGGATAGAAGATATGTGGCTGTTGTAGAGGGTGAAATGGAAAAAGATTTTGGTACCATAGAGACATGGCTTACAGATAAAAAGCTTTATGTTAGTTCTTCTCCTTTTGATGATGGAGAGGGAAAACAAGCCATTACTCATTATAAAACTATAAAAAGGGCAAATGGTTACTCATTGGTTGAGTTGAACCTTGAAACAGGTCGTAAAAACCAAATCAGAGTACATATGTCAGAGATGGGACATCCTGTAGTGGGAGATGAGAGATATGGAAGCGAAATGAATCCTTTAGGAAGAATGGCTTTGCATGCATTTAAGCTCTGCTTCTACCATCCTGTGACCGGTGAACTTATGGAATTTGAAACTCCTTATCCTTCACCTTTTAAATCACTTTTGATAAAGAAGCAGAACCAATAAAAATATTAGTCAGCCTTGTTGAGAATAAATTTCTCGACAACGGCTGCTACTCCATCTTCATCATTTGAAAGAGTTATATAGTCGGCATTTTCTTTTACTATATCTTGAGCATTGGCCATAGCCACTCCCAAACCGGCAAATTTTATCATTGAAAGGTCATTGTAGCCATCGCCTATGGCAATCATCTCGTCTTTGCTCATTCCTAACTCCTCTAACAAAACTGATAGAGATTGTGCTTTGTCAATACCTTTTGGAACAAGTTCCAAGAAGTAGGGCTCTGAACGGTATACACCCATTTTATCTTTTAACACTTCATACATCTCTTTTTCAAGCTCTGCAAGACGTGTCGGTTCACCAACGATAAGACATTTAGCTACAGGTAATTTAATCTCGTCAAGGAAATTCTCTACCTTTTTAGGAGTCATTACATTTAAAATTGCCTCTTTTAATACGTATTCATCATCGGGATTTTCTGTAAGTACATATTTCCCATCATAAGTGATGATAGCAAAGTTATTTTTCTTTGCACATTCATAAAGGTAAGGAATGATATCATTATCAAGCATCTTTTGATACATCATCTCACCGGTTTTCCAATCGATTATCTCACCACCATTGTAGGAAAGAATATAACTTTCGTATTTCTTCAGTTCTAATTTCTCAGCAATGGGAACAATACCATATGTTGGACGACCGGAAGCCAATACAATTTTCACCCCTTTCTCCTGTGCTTGAATAAGTAGTTCACGTGTATAATCTGTTATTTCCTTTCTAGAATTAGTTACAGTCCCATCTAAATCGAGGACAAGCAATTTATATTTCATCTATTAAATCATTATATTTATGTACAAATATACAACAAGAAAATAAATAATCCTTTTGTAAGAGTAGCATACCTATAATTTTCGCTTTGAGCTTAACTTGCTTGCCTTATAAAAGCAAATTGATTATTTTTGTTCAAAACAACACTATCCATATGGAATTAATCCTTCTTATAATTATTGCAACTTTATTGATTGTAAACATCGTTATTACATTGACTAAAAGTAATAAAAATGAAATAGAGAGAGTTGAAAATATCATCCGGATGGAGATGAAAAGTAATAGAGAGGAGATAAGTTCGGAGATAAGAAATCTTAGAAATGAACTTGCTCAGACTTTATACAACAACCAACGTGCAAACAACGACATTCAAAAAGAGAAATTTGAGGTGATGAGTCGTCAACAGGATGCGCTTATAAAAAGTACTGAAAAAAGACTTGATGAGATGCGTATCATGGTAGAAGAGAAACTGCAAAAGACTCTTAATGAGAGAATTGGCCAATCGTTTGAACTCGTACGAAACCAATTGGAAAATGTACAGAAAGGGCTGGGAGAGATGAAGTCGCTTGCACAGGATGTAGGTGGACTTAAAAAAGTTCTTACCAATGTTAAAACAAGAGGAACTTTTGGAGAGGTGCAACTTAGTGCACTGCTAGACCAGATGTTGAGTCCGGAACAGTACCAAGCCAACGTGAAAACAAAGAAGAATGCTACGGAGTTTGTAGAGTTTGCTATTATACTTCCCGGTAAAGATGATGTTGATGGAACAATATATTTGCCAATAGATGCCAAATTCCCTAAGGATATTTATGAGCAATATTATGATGCTTACGAAGCCGGAGATGCTGCACTTATAGATTCTTCATCAAAACAACTTGAAGCAACAATCAAAAAGATGGCAAAAGATATACATGACAAATATCTTGATCCTCCATTTACTACTGACTTTGCTATCATGTTCCTTCCTTTTGAAAATATTTATGCTGAAGTGATACGACGAACAGCGCTTGTTGAATATCTGCAAAAAGAGATGAAAGTTATTGTAACCGGCCCTACAACACTTGGTGCTATACTAAATAGTCTACAAATGGGATTCCGTACTCTTGCCATACAGAAAAGAACAAGTGAGGTTTGGAAAGTACTGGGTGCTGTAAAAACAGAATTCGGAAAATTTGGAGGTATGCTTGAGAAGGTACAAAAGAATCTGCAAAACGCAGGCGATCAATTAGATGAGATGATTGGAAAACGTACTAAAGCGATAGAAAGAAAACTTAGACAAGTTGAAGAGATGCCTGAGGCAGAGAGCAGTATGATGCTGCAACTTCCTGAGGCATCCGATTATGACGAATAAATATATAGCTAACTCTTGAGTTTGATTATGAAGGTTGCGCCTTTACCTACTTCACTCTCAAGAGTTAATGTACCTTTGTGAGCCTCCACAAAATCACGTGATATGGATAATCCAAGACCACTTCCTTGAACTTTGGTTCCAGGAACTCTAAAGTAATTATCAAATATTGATTCATGATAACGAGGATCAACTCCTTTACCAAAATCTCTTACAAAAAGTTCTATTAATCCATCGGCGCTTTCACGAGCACCAATAATTACTCTGGAGTTTTCGAATGAGTGTCGGATTGCGTTAGAAAGAAGGTTGCTAAGTACCCATGCAATCTTTTCACTATCTACAAAAAGTTTTCCTATCTTTTCCTCAGGATAAACTACCTCAATATGGATATTGAATTTATCGGCTTGAACTTTATTAACTCTAATTGCATAGTCTATAAGCTCAATAGGTTTGGTAATTTTTGGTTTTAATTCCAGACGACTAAGTGCTGGCTCACTCTCATTTGGCTTATACTGAGTAATATTTTTCATAAGCACTACAAATCCCTTATGTTCTAGTCCACTGCGGTCTTTACGAGGCTGTGTAATATCAGAATATTCAACAAAATAATAGTTCTCTTTATCGTTATCATAAATGCGAATACCATCCTGAGGCTTTTCAATATCTAAAAGAGGACGGATTACTCGTCTCATTAAGTCGTTATTCATAGCGATCTTTTGAGCAGATACCTTTATCACATCATCACGATCAAGATTCATAACACTTAGTGCCTTATCGTTGATAAAAAGTATTTCAAAGTTATTATTCATACCAATAACAGGCTCATTTATTCCATTGATAATTGCCTCAAGATATTGTTTTCCTGATTTCATTTCTGCCAATGTACTTACATGGTACTCCTGCAATCGTGCTGACATTCGATTAAAGTTGTTGGATACTTTAACAAATTCATCCGATCCTTTAAGATCTAGTCGTTTAGAATAGTTATGGTTTGCTATCTCTTGTATACCATCTACCAACTTCTTTATGGGATTAACTATAGAAGAGGGAAGATGAAAAAGGAGTATTACTCCTACAATAAAGCAAAAAGATCCGACACTAATAATCCATACAATAGCTGTTTGAAGGGCTTCGGAAGCGTGTTCAGTTGTTGGGTCTATATCTGTAAGAATCTGTAAATTTACTACAGATAGAATTACGAGAAGTACTATCATAAGTACAAATGATCCAATGCCTAGTGTTAATTTTGTCTTGATATTCATATAAACAAAAAGAATGAAGTTTTTAAAAAAACATTTGTTTGTTAATAAAGAAACAAATATAGATATATAAATTATGATATGTGTTTAATAATTTAAAATAATATTACTGAATAAAAAAGTGGATATCTTTTTAAGGATATCCACAATAAAAATTAAACATTCTATAGACACACAATTTTTAAATCAGCTTATCTAACCTATATATACATTTAATGTTATGCACATACATTCGCATCCATTTCCTTCTGTATTAAACTCGATTTTATTTTCACGTGCAAGCCATCCAATGGCCATATTTAAGTCGCGATCGGAGAGAGCTGATGCTTTTTTGACGTCTTCATATTTCCAACGTCCATTATCACTACTCAGTATTTTCCATACCTTACCTGCATTCAATCCTATTTGTTCTTTGTTCATCTTTCCTACCTTTTTGAAGTTAATCAGTTTATGAAACGCCACAATATTCTACACTTAGAGTAAAAACAATACACGATTCTATATTGATTAAATCAATAACTTATTTTAACAAGCACTTAATCACAGATGACTCAATAAAGATAAATAAATGAGCACAATTATTGAGAATATTACATTATTCTAAATATTTCATCTAAATTTGTAATACTTTTAATGAAAAGAATATGAGTAGAAAAGATATGAGATGGAGACTGCCTAGCGGAGTTGAACCTACTGAACTTGATAAAAAGGTTATGTTTTTTCAAAAACATGGACACTTGGTTCCTACTAGAAAACTAATAAAGACAAAAGAACAGATAGAAGGCATTCGTCAGAGTGGTATTATCAATACAGCTGTTTTAGACCTTGTAGGAAGAGAAATCCATGCCGGAATGAGCACTCTTGAGATAGATAAACTTGTTCACGACTTCACTGTTGCCCATGGAGCTACTCCTGCAACTCTTGGATATGAAGGTTTCCCAAAAAGTTGTTGCACATCGATTAATGAGGTTGTTTGCCATGGTATTCCTAATGAAGATGATATATTGGAAGAGGGTGATATTGTAAATGTTGATTGTACCACAATATATAACGGATATTTTGCTGATGCATCAAGAATGTTTGTAATTGGTAAAACTTCTCCTGAGAAAGAAAAATTAGTACAAGTAGCCAAAGAGTGCCTTGAAATAGGTATGCAAGCAGCTAAACCTTTCGGTTTTGTAGGCGATATAGGCAATGCAATCGAGAAACATGCTAAGAAAAATGGCTTTTCGGTTGTAAGAGATCTTTGCGGCCATGGAGTAGGTTTAAAATTTCATGAAGAACCTGATGTAGAACATTTTGGAAGAAAAGGTACTGGTATGTTACTTGTTCCGGGAATGGTCTTCACTATTGAGCCAATGATAAATATGGGAACTCATAAAGTGTTCGTTGACGAAGAAGATGGATGGACTGTTGTTACTGAAGATGAAGAACCTTCAGCTCAATGGGAACACACATTTGTGATGACCGAAAACGGACTAGAAATACTAACATATTAATATATTTATATAATAAAATGGATACAATAATATTGGGTATCGAATCCTCTTGTGACGACACTTCTGCTGCTGTTATCAAGAATGGAGTTTTACTCTCTAACGTTATATCAAGCCAATCTGTACACGAGGCTTATGGTGGTGTTGTGCCTGAATTAGCTTCAAGAGCTCACCAACAAAATATTGTGCCGGTAGTGCATGAGGCTTTAAAAAGAGCAAACGTTAAAAAAGAGGAGTTGAGTGCTATAGCTTTTACTAGAGGTCCTGGTCTTATGGGTTCTCTTTTAGTAGGGGTATCTTTTGCTAAAGGATTAGCTCGCTCTCTAAATATTCCTATGATTGACGTTAACCACCTTAATGCTCATGTGCTAGCTCATTTTATTAAAGAGACAGATGAGGATTCTAATAAACCACAATTCCCTTTCCTTTGCCTTTTAGTATCAGGAGGAAACTCGCAGATAATTTTGGTAAAAGCATACAACGATATGGAGGTAATTGGTCAGACTATCGATGATGCTGCCGGTGAAGCTATTGATAAATGCTCAAAAGTTATGGGATTAGGATATCCCGGTGGACCTATAATTGATAAATTAGCTCGTCAAGGTAATCCTAAAGCTTACACATTCAGTAAGCCTCATATTCCTGATTATAACTATAGCTTTAGTGGTTTAAAGACTTCATTTCTATACTCTTTGCGTGAGTGGATAGAGGAAGATCCAAATTTTATTGAGAATCATAAAAATGATTTAGCAGCTTCATTGGAAAATACCATAGTGGAAATTTTAATGGATAAATTAAGAAAAGCGGCTAAAGATTTGAAAATAAAAGAGGTAGCTGTTGCCGGTGGTGTTTCGGCCAATAGTGGACTTAGAAACGCATTCCACGAACATGCTAAAAAATATGGCTGGAATGTTTATATTCCTAAATTCAGTTATACTACCGATAATGCAGGTATGATTGCTATTACAGGATACTTTAAATACCTTGACAAAGATTTTTGTTCAATTGATAAGCCTGCATATTCAAGGGTAACTTTGTAACGCATTACAAAAAAAAGTATGTTATGTTGTTAAAAGATAAATTTCTAAGCAAAAAAATTAATGATCTCTTTTGGAAAGAAAACCTTACTCTTGCTACAGCTGAGAGCTGTACAGGAGGTAGTATTGCTGTAGCAATAACATCTGTACCGGGTAGTTCACACTTTTTTAAAGGTGGAATTGTTGCTTATTCAAATGAGGTAAAAGAATCTATTCTTGGCGTAAGTAAAGAGACATTAATGAATTATGGTGCAGTGAGCGAACAAACTGTTATTGAAATGGCGCAAGGTGCTATGAAAATAATGAATTGTGATTGTGCTGTAGCAACATCTGGTATAGCAGGACCTACCGGTGGATCCAATGATAAACCAATTGGAATGGTGTGGATTGCTGTTATTTGTAAAGATGAGATAAAAACAGTAAAAATTAATGGGGATAATGGTAGAGAGATAAATATTACTACTGCCACAGATAGAGCACTTGAACTTCTTCTTGAGATGTGCCAAAGTAAAGAAAATGAGGAATAAGCAGATAATTATTTATCATTTTGTTTGTTTTATAGAAAAAAAAAGACTTACTTTGCGCTCTGTTTGAGATAACCATTAAAAAAACTGTAAAAAAATAAGATAGCAATGTCGAAGATTTGTCAAATTACCGGAAAGAAAGCCATGATTGGCAACAATGTATCACACTCAAAAAGAAGAACTAAGAGAACTTTTGATGTGAACTTGTTTACAAAGAAGTTCTACTATGTAGAACAGGATTGCTGGATTAGCTTGAATATATCTGCTAACGGCTTACGTGTTATTAATAAGAAAGGCCTTGATGCAGCATTGAATGAAGCAGTTGCAAAAGGTTATTGTGATTGGAAAAGCATCAAAATTATTGCTTAATTTAAAAAGAGATAGACTATGGCAAAAAAGGCTAAAGGTAATAGAGTACAGGTAATCCTTGAGTGCACAGAAATGAAGGATAGTGGTATGCCGGGCACTTCTCGTTATATTACAACAAAAAATAGAAAAAATACCACTGAGAGATTGGAGTTGAAAAAATACAATCCAATTTTGAAAAGAGTAACAGTTCATAAAGAAATTAAATAATAGTAACCCATGGCAAAGAAAACAGTCGCAACCCTTCAGACAGGTAAAGAAGGACGTTCTTATACTAAGGTTATCAAGATGGTTAAATCTCCAAAAACAGGTGCATACATCTTTGATGAGCAAATGGTTCCTAACGAAAAAGTACAAGACTTCTTCAAGAAATAATATATTTCTTATAGATATAATTAAAAGTTTCTTTTCTATTTCAGAAAAGAAACTTTTTTTATACCCACATGTTTGAATATCAAGATATTCAGTAAACATATTTTTTAAATTCCAGATTAGTCTTATCTTTGCATTATTAATAGATTATATAAAGTATCAAAATGGGCATATTTAGTTTTTTTTCAAAAGAGAAAAAAGAAACTCTTGACAAAGGTTTGTCAAAAACCAAAGAGAGCGTTTTTAGTAAAATTACTCGCGCTGTCGCTGGAAAGTCAAAGATTGATGATGAAGTTCTAGATAATCTTGAAGAGGTACTTATTTCTTCGGACGTGGGTGTAGAGACAACTTTGAAAATAATTGAAAGAATTCAAGATAGAGCTAAACGTGATAAATATGTAAACACTCAGGAACTTAATAATATACTTCGCGAAGAGATTGCATCTTTGCTTACCGAAAACAATAGTATAGATAATGATGAGTTTACTACTCCTGAGGGCGTTAAACCATATGTTATTATGGTTGTTGGAGTAAATGGAGTAGGTAAAACAACAACTATTGGTAAACTTGCTTACCAATTTAAAAAAGCTGGTAAGAAGGTATATCTAGGCGCTGCTGACACTTTCCGTGCAGCTGCTGTTGAACAGTTGGATATTTGGGGAAATAGAGTTGGAGTGCCTGTCATTAAACAGAAAATGGGAGCTGACCCTGCTTCTGTTGCTTTTGATACGCTTAGCTCAGCTGTAGCTAATAATGCTGATGTTGTTATAATTGATACTGCCGGTAGACTTCATAATAAGGTAAACTTAATGAATGAGCTTACCAAGATTAAAAATGTTATGAAAAAAGTTGTACCTGATGCACCTCATGAAGTACTTTTAGTTCTCGATGGCTCTACCGGACAGAACGCATTCGAACAGGCTAAACAATTTACTAAAGCTACTGAAGTATCTGCACTGGCAATTACTAAACTTGATGGAACGGCTAAAGGTGGCGTCGTTATAGGTATTTCGGATCAATTTAAAATACCGGTAAAATATATAGGACTTGGTGAAGGTATTGAAGACATGCAAGTCTTCTGTAAAAAAGAATTTGTTGACTCGTTATTTGGAGAAAATTGATGAAAAGAAATTGTGTTGATTTAATTACTTTAGGTTGTTCAAAAAACCTAGTTGATTCAGAGAAGTTGATAAAACAGCTTGAAGCTAATGGATACAAAGTAACCCATGATTCGGATAACCCTCAAGGTGAGATTGCTATAATCAATACCTGTGGTTTTATTGGTGATGCAAAGGAGGAATCAATTAATATGATCCTTGAATTCTGCCAAGCTAAGGAGGAAGGAAGATTAAAGAAACTTTATGTTATGGGCTGCCTTTCTGAAAGATATTTAAAAGAACTTGCCGTTGAAATACCACAAGTAGATAAATTCTTTGGCAAATTCAATTGGGCAGAACTTTTAGAAGATCTTGGGAAAACTTACAAAAAAGAACTTGCCATAGAGCGCACACTTACTACTCCTAAACATTATGCATATCTAAAAATATCAGAAGGTTGTGATAGAAAATGTTCTTATTGCGCAATACCAATAATTACCGGACGACATCAATCACGTCCTATGGAGGAAATTTTAGATGAGGTGAAAGAGTTGGTTAGTGAAGGAGTTAAAGAGTTCCAAGTTATAGCTCAGGAGTTAACATATTATGGAGTAGATCTATATAAGACTCAGAAACTGCCGGAACTTATAGAAAAGATGGCTAAAATAGAGGGTGTTGAGTGGATAAGACTTCACTATGCATACCCAACCCATTTTCCTCTTGATCTGTTGCGAGTGATGAGAGAAAATGATAATGTTTGTAAATATCTTGATATTGCATTACAGCATATAAGCGATAATATGCTTACAAAAATGCGACGTAATGTAACTAAGAAACAGACTTATGAACTCATAGGAAACCTACGTAAGGAGGTTCCAGGAATTCACATACGTACTACACTTTTAGTTGGTCATCCGGGAGAGGGTGAAGAGGACTTTGAGGAGTTGAAAGAGTTCATAAAAAATATTAGATTTGATAGAATGGGTGCATTTGCATATTCTGAAGAGGAGGGTACTTATGCTGCAAAAACTTATGAGGATAATATACCACATGAAGTTAAACAGAAAAGACTTGACGAAATAATGGATATGCAGCAGACAATATCAGCAGAACTTTCACAAGAAAAAATAGGAAAGACATTCAAGGTTATTATTGACAGAATTGAAGGTGATTATTATGTTGGTAGAACAGAATTTGATTCTCCTGAAGTAGATCCTGAAGTGTTAATAAAAAGAGGTGAGAAAGAACTTGAAATAGGTAATTTCTATAATGTTCAAATAACTGATTGCGAGGATTATGATCTTTTCGGAATATTAGTGGAGTAATAGAGGAATGATAGAGTGACATTGTTTAATTAATTTTTGGAAGTAATTATTTTTTTTTGTAAAATAGCATCATATTTAAATAATACGTAACATTGAACAATAAAGAATTTATATCAGAGCTATCAAATAAGTTGGGTTATACTAACAAGGATACTTCACGCCTAATATCTTCTGTTATTGCAATTATCACCCAAGAACTTCAAGAGAGTAACATTATCTCAATCCATGGTTTTGGAGTGTTTGAAGTTAAGAAGAAACTAGAAAGAATATCGGTAAACCCAGCTACACAACAAAGAATGTTGGTTCCTCCAAAATTGGTTTTATCATACAAGCCAAGCACACTTTTAAAAGAGAAGTTTAAATAAACCTAAGTCTAAAAAGATGAATAATAAGATAACACTGCAAAATATTACCGAAAGCCTAATGCTTAAGCACTCTATGGAGAGAAAAGATGCTGAAGCTTTTGTTAAGGGAATGTTTGACCTTATTGAAGATACACTAGCTACGGATAAACTAGTGAAAATTAAAGGGTTTGGAACTTTTAAACTCATTGAAGTAGAGAGCAGAGAGAGTGTTAATGTTAATACTGGCGAAAGATTTATTATTGAAGGTCATTCAAAGATATCTTTTGTTCCTGATTCATCTTTAAAGAATATTATTAATAAACCATTCTCACATTTTGAAACAGTGATTCTCAATGATGATACTAATTTTGAGGATACTGATATTGTTGAAGAAAATCCTAATGATATATCTTCGGATGAATCTAGTGAAGATCTTCAAGATAATAATTACGAATCTGAAAATGATGTTGATGATAAAGAAGAGTATGATGAAGATCAGCTTGAAAGTCACGAATCTATTATAAATGAAGCAATAGAAGAAAATAAGAGTGAAGAAGTTGCTGCATCTGAACCAGAAGTAGAAAATGAAAAGGTTGAAGAAGCTGTTAGTGATGAGGTAACAATTGAAGAGGTAGAGGAAACTACCGCGGAAGAAGTTACTACTGAAGAAGTTGATGAAGAAGTTTCTACGGAAGAAGCTACTGTGGAAGAGGTGACAAATGAAGAAGTTACTACGGAAGAAGTTACTACGGAAGAAGCTACTACTGAAGAGGTAACAATTGAAGAGGTAGAGGAAACTGCTGAAAACATTGAGCCAAATTCTCCTTCAGAAGATCTAAATATAAATAGTGAAGATTTCTCTAACAATGATAAATCAAGTTTAGAAGATACAATATCATTAAATAATAAATATAAAGAATTTAATAATATTGATAAAGAGTCTAATAAGCATATTAAACATTATAGTAATGAAGATAGAAATATAAACACTATTTTATATTTAACAATTGTGTTAATTGTTGGCTTTGCACTTTACCTTTTCTATAATTTAAACTATAAAAATTCTGATTTCATTGAAACTTTGCCTATAGAACCAGTGGTTATAGATAGCACTACTATTATAAAAGAGAGTAATGATAGTATAAATGACTCGATAGTAATTGCTCCTTCATTAACGAAAGAATCTGTTAATAAGATTGACAATTCAAATAAAGAGAAATTAAAAGAGGAGAGCAATACATCTGAAATAAAGGAGAAGAGTGCTAATAATAAAATATCTGATGTAAAGGAGACTAGCAACTCTTCTAAAAAAGATGAATCCAATAAGAAACAGGAAGAGAATAGTGATAAAGTTTCAAGTAATAATTATGATGAAAATCTAGATTATACAATAACAGGAACAAAAACTACTCATACTATCAAAGATGGTGAAACTATAATGAGAGTAGCACTTAAATATTATGGTACAAAGAAACTTTATAGATATATTTTGGATTATAATAAAGAGAGTCTTGGTGAAGATGGCAACAAAGTTTTAGTAGGTACTAAGGTTAAAGTGCCTGAACTTAAGCCTATAAAATAATTAATAAAAAAGCAAGTATAAATTCTAGCAATTATACTTGCTTTTTTGTTTACTTTAATTTGATTAAGAGTTAGACAACTAAGCATTGGATACATTCACAACAATATAGTAGTTTTATAATTCTTTAATTCAATAACCTCTAAAAATTGATAAAAAGCCCTTTTTTTTTAATCAAAATTAATTGTTTCAGTTAATTAATTGCCGTATTTTTGGATTGCCCAAACGAACAAGTATTTTCACTTCTTCGTTATTAAAATTAAAATGAAAAACTTAAATATTTAAATTATGGCTGAAGCAATTGATATTCGTGAACTTAACGAACGAATTGAAAGACAAAGTGCATTTGTAACCAATTTGATGACAGGAATGGATCAAGTCATCGTAGGTCAGAAACATTTAGTTGAATCTTTATTAATTGGTCTACTTTCGGATGGACATATTCTTTTAGAAGGTGTTCCCGGACTTGCAAAGACATTAGCAATCAAAACTCTATCTTCTTTGATTGACGCAAAATATAGCCGAATTCAGTTTACTCCTGACTTGTTGCCTGCCGATGTTATTGGTACAATGATATATAGCCAGAAAGATGAACAGTTCATCGCTAAGAAAGGACCTATTTTTGCTAATTTCGTTCTTGCTGATGAAATTAACCGTGCTCCAGCTAAAGTGCAAAGTGCTCTTTTGGAGGCTATGCAAGAGAGACAGGTTACACTAAGTAAAGAAACTTTCTTACTTCCTGAACCATTCCTTGTTTTGGCAACTCAAAACCCTATTGAACAAGAGGGAACTTATCCACTTCCAGAAGCTCAGGTTGACCGTTTCATGATGAAAGTTGTCATTGGCTATCCTAAGCTTGAAGAGGAAAAGAAAATTATACGTCAAAATATAACAGGAGAGAAGATTGAAGTTCGTCCAATCCTATCTAAAGAAGAGATTATTGAAGCTAGAAAAGTTGTTCGTCAGGTATATTTGGATGAGAAGATAGAACAATATATTGTTGATATAGTATTCGCTACTCGTTTCCCTGAAAAATATGACTTAAAAGAACTTTCAAACTTAATTGGTTTTGGAGCTTCTCCTCGTGCTTCTATTAACCTTGCTCTTGCAGCTAGAAGCTATGCATTTATCAAACGTCGTGGTTATGTTATTCCTGAGGACGTACGTGCTGTTGCACATGATGTTATGCGCCATCGTATCGGTCTTACTTATGAAGCTGAAGCAGCAAACATATCTGCAGATGAAATAATAAGCAAAATACTTAATAAAGTCGAAGTGCCTTAGTAGTTCGTATTTCCATCACTCAAATATATTGTTAACATAGATTTTTATTTAATTAAAAATCTGCATTTTAATTTATAGAATGGAAACAAGCGAATTATTAAAAAAGGTACGTCAAATTGAGATAAAGACTAGAGGACTTTCAAATAACATATTTGCAGGTCAATATCACTCTGCCTTTAAGGGTAGGGGTATGGCCTTTTCAGAAGTCCGAGAATATCAATATGGTGATGATGTACGTGATATAGATTGGAATGTTACTGCAAGATATAACAAACCCTTTGTTAAGGTTTTCGAAGAAGAGAGAGAGCTTACTGTTATTTTGCTTGTCGACGTTTCAAATTCTCTAGAATTTGGTACTCAAAAGCAGTTTATAATGGACATGGTGACAGAAATTGCTGCCACTCTTGCTTTCTCTGCGATACAGAATAACGACAAAATTGGAGTTATATTCTTCTCGGATAAAATTGAAAAGTTTATCCCTCCTAAAAAAGGTCGTAAACACATTCTCTATATTATTCGTGAGCTACTTGACTTTAAGCCTGAAAGTAAAAAGACAGATATCAAAGTGGCTATTGAGTATCTGTCACATGTTATAAAAAAAAGATGTACAGCATTTATTTTAAGTGACTTTATTGATGAAAATCTTAATAGTACAGCGCTTACAATTGCTAATAGAAGGCATGATTTAATTGCTATACAGGTTTATGACAAGCGTATTGCTGAACTTCCCGATGTTGGTTTGATGAATGTTAGGGATGCAGAAACAGGAGAAGAACAGTGGATTGATACTTCGTCAAAGAAAATACGAATGCTACATGGTGAATGGTGGAGAAATCGTCAGATAACATTAAATGATATTTTCACTAAAAGCAATATAGACAATGTATCTGTAAGAACCGATCAAGACTATGTTAGGTCATTACTGAACTTATTTGCAAAACGAAACTAATGGATATGAAAATATTACATATAAATAGAGGTGTATACAAGTTCTTGGTTATCCTATATCTTGCATTTATCTCATTTACGGCATCTGCTCAGAAGGTGACTGTTAATGCAAGCATAGATTCACTTCAGCTTCTTATCGGCGAACAGGCGAAATTGAAGCTAGAAGTTAGCATGGATGCAAATCAAAAACTTCAGTTACCATTTATTCAGGATACTATTATTAAGGGTGTAGAAGTAGTAGATGTTGCTAAGCCTGATACTCAATATCTTAATGATAGAAAAAGAATGCTAATATCGCAACAGTACACTATTACCTCTTTTGATTCGGCATTATATTATTTGCCACCAATGGAAGTGATGGTAGATGGAAAAGTATATCCATCCAAAGCACTTGCCTTAAAAGTATACTCTATACCTGTTGATACTCTTAATCCTGACAAGTTCTTTGGGCCAAAAGATATTCATAAAATTCCTATTACTTGGGAAGATGTATCTACTATTGTTTATTTATCAATACTTTTCGTAGCCTTAGGTGCATTATGTTTTTACCTTTATAAAAGATACAAGGATAACAAACCAATTATTAAGAGAATAAAAATTGAACCTAAGTTACCACCTCATCAAGAGGCTCTGAAAAAGATTGAGGAGATAAAGACGGATAAAAACTTACGTACTACCGATCCTAAAACTTATTATACAGAGCTTACTGATGTATTAAGAACATATATGCAACAGAGGTTTGGATTTAATGCTATGGAGATGACATCAAATGAGATTATTGATGCTTTATCTAAAGAAAAAGATAAGGACTCAATTAAAGACCTCATCGAGCTTTTCCATACAGCCGATCTTGTGAAGTTTGCTAAACACTCCCCATTGATGAATGAAAATGATATGAATTTGGTGAATGCTGTTGAGTTCATTAACAACACTAAGATTGAAATTGAACCTAATGAGAATCAGCCAACAGAAATCACTGTTGAGGAGAAACGTTCGAAACGTGGTAGAATTATATTAATGAGTTGCATAGCTACTATTATTATAGCCGGTATTATTATCCTATATATAATTGTACGTGACATATACTACCTATGGTAGCATAATATTAAAAAATTAAGAAGATGACTTTTGCAAATATTGAATATCTATTTTTGCTTATCTTACTGATACCATATATTGCATGGTATATACTTAGGCGAAAAAAGAGTGAACCATCACTTCAAATCTCCACAACTAGGATGTATCTTAATGCACCAAAGACATGGAGAAATTATATGATGCATGCACCTTTTTTATTGCGTGTTATCACATTAATTATGGTAATAATAATCTTGGCACGTCCTCAGACAACAGATAATTGGCAAAATTCAGAAATTGAGGGTATAGACATTATGCTTGCCATGGACGTATCAACGAGTATGCTTGCAGAAGATTTAAGACCAAATAGAATTGAAGCTGCTAAACAGGTTGCCTCGGAGTTTATTAATGGACGACCTAATGATAATATAGGTCTCACCATATTTGCAGGAGAGGCTTTCACACAATGTCCTCTTACTGTTGACCATGCTGTATTATTAAATCTTTTCAATGGGATTAAATGTGATATTGCTCAAAAAGGACTTATTGAAGATGGTACTGCTATAGGTATGGGTATTGCAAATGCAGTATCTAGACTAAAGGATAGCAAGGCTAAATCGAAGGTTATAATACTTCTTACTGATGGTAGCAACAATCGCGGTGATATATCACCATCTACAGCGGCTGAAATAGCTAAACAGTTTGGTATTCGTGTTTACACAATTGGTGTGGGTACCAATGGTACAGCTCCTTATCCTATGCCTACTTATGCCGGCATTCAATATGTGAATGTACCTGTAGAGATTGATGAAAAAACTCTTAATGAAATTGCTTCTTCAACTGATGGAAACTATTTCCGTGCAACTAGTAATGATAAGTTGAAGCAGATATATAAAGAGATCGATAAGTTAGAGAAGACTAAGTTGAATGTTAAAGAGTTCAGCACACGCGAAGAAGAGTATCAAATATTTGCAGTAATTGCATTTATATGTATACTTCTTGAGATACTTCTTCGCAATACTCTATTAAAGAAAATACCATAAAACAAAAAAGTTATGTTTCGATTTGCAGACCCATATTATCTATATTTGCTTATCATATTACCTTTTATTATTGCGCTCTTCATCTATTCAAATTGGAAACGTCGCAACAATATAAAAAAATATGGTGACCCAACACTTCTTAAAGAGTTGATGCCAAATATATCTAAATATAGACCAAGCATTAAGTTTTGGTTAATGTTCTCAGCTCTTACTCTAACAATTTTAATGCTGGCTAGACCACAATTCGGTTCTAAACTTGAGACAGTAAAAAGAAGTGGAGTAGAGGCTGTTATAGCTTTAGATATATCCAACTCTATGCTTGCTCAAGATGTAAAACCAAACAGACTTGAAAAAGCTAAAAAGCTTATTTCACGCCTTATCGATACATTCGATAATGACAAAATAGGACTAAATGTTTTTGCCGGAGAGGCATTTACTCAGCTTCCTATAACTAGTGATTATATATCTGCTAAAATGTTTTTAGAGTCTATCTCTCCTGAACTTATTACTACTCAGGGAACAGATATAGGAGGTGCTATTGAACTAGCGATGAAGAGTTTTACTCCTCAAGAAAATGTGGCAAAAGCAATAATCCTAATTACTGATGGAGAGAACCATGAGGGTGGAGCTGTGGAAGCTGCTAAAGAAGCTGCAAAAAAAGGAATTCATGTCTTCGTTTTAGGCATTGGTTCACCTGATGGATCACCAATTCCTGCTGCTGATGGAAGTAATAAGTTTCGTCAAGATAGAGATGGTAATGTGATAGTGACACGTCTTAATGAGCAGATGTGTAAAGAGATAGCGAAGGAGGGTAATGGTATCTATATTCGCGTTGACAATACCAACTCAGCGGAACGTATTTTGAAAAATGAAATTGGTAAACTTGCCAAATCGGATGTCGAGAGCAAGGTGTATAGTGAATATAATGAACAGTTCCAGGCTCTTGCATGGTTAATTTTTATCATTTTAATTGTTGAAATGATACTACTTGACCGCAAAAATCCATTGTTCAAGAATGTCAGACTATTTAAATAAAAGAGTTATGCTACAAAAAAAATATATTTTTCTTTTCATGCTTTGCATTTCAAGTAGCTGCTTTGCTCAAAAGAGCTACAGAGATTATATCCGTAGCGGAAATAGACTTTATAACGACAGTCTTTTTGTTAAAGCTGAGGTAGATTATAGAAAAGCTCTTGAGCAGAATCCACAATCAACTGATGCTATGTTCAACCTAGCTAACTCACTGCTAATGCAACAAAAAGCCAAGGAGGCTATGGAACAATATGAATCAGTTTCTAAAGTAGAAAAAGATAAAGGTAAACTTGCTCAAATTTATCATAACATGGGTGTTATCCTTCAAGGTAATAAGAAATATCCTGAGTGCATTGCCATGTATAAAGAGTCTTTAAAAAACAATCCTAAAGATAATGAGACAAGATACAACTTAGCACTGGCACAAAAACTGCTGAAAGATCAACAACAGCAACAAAACCAGCAGAACAAAGATGATAAGAAACAGGATCAGAAGGATGATAAGAAAGATCAGAATAAGAAGGATCAAAATGATGATAAGAAACAGGATCAGAAACAAAATAATCAAAACAAACAAGAACAGAATAAAAATCAAATGTCTAAAGAGAATGCTGAACAACTTCTAAATGCTGTTACTCAAGATGAAAAGGATGTTCAAGAGAAGGTAAAGAAGCAAATTCAGATTCAAGGTAGGAAATTAGAGAAAGATTGGTAAAAATATAGCGTTTAAAAATAAAATAAGATGAGAAAATTATTTTTCTTAATATTTCTAACACTATCGGCACTTGTTTATGCCGAAAATGTATCTGTGGTTGCCTCTGCTCCCGATGTTGTGGTCAATGGCGATCAATTCAGACTTACTTATACATTTAATAATCATAATGTACGTGACTTCCGTGCTCCATCAATGAAGGGATTTGAAGTCTTAATGGGACCAAGCAGATCTCAAAGCAGTAGTACTCAAATTATTAATGGAAAAGTTAGCTCTACAACTACACTCACATACACTTATATTTTGTTAGCTGAAAATGAGGGAACTTTCACTATACCGGCTGCTACTGCAATTGTAGATGGGAAAAATGTAACTTCAAACTCAGTAAAGATAAAAGTTCTTCCTCCTGATAAAGCATCAGGTATTTCATCCGGTGGTGGAAATAGCTCATCATCACGTTCTTCTAGTGGAAGAATAACTAAAGATGATCTTTTCATTACTGTTAACGCAAACAAAACAAGTGTGTATGAACAAGAGGCTATTCTTGTAACATATAAAGTTTATACTCTTGTAAATTTGGTACAACTTATTCCTGAGGCGCCTGATTTTAAAGGTTTCCATACACAAGAGGTACCATTACCTCAGCAAAAGAGTTTTACTCTTGAACACTATAAAGGTAGAAATTATAATACTACTGTTTGGAGTCAATATGTTCTTTTCCCTCAACAAAGTGGGAAATTAGAGATACCATCTCTCTCATTTGAAGGTGTGATTGCCCAGCAAGTAGGTTCTATGGACCCTTTTGAAGCTCTTTTTAATGGTGGTTCTAACATACAAGAGATTAAAAAGAAAATTGTTACTCCTAAAATTACTATTAATGTTAAGTCATTACCTTCGGGTAAACCTGCTAACTTCTCGGGTGCAGTAGGTAGCTTCACCATTAATGCATCAGCAAACAGTACACAACTTAAAACTAATGATGCTTTAACGATAAAAGTAAATATTTCGGGTACAGGAAACTTAAAATTAATCAAAACTCCAGAGGTTAAGTTCCCAGAAGATTTTGAAACATACGATGCGAAGGTTGATAACAAATTCAATCTAACAAAAAATGGTCTTACAGGCGTAAAGACTATAGAATATCTTGCTATACCTCGTCAACCAGGTGATTTTACGATTCCTCCTATAGAGTTTTCATACTTTGATTTAAGTACAAACTCATACAAAACAATAAAAACACAGGCTTTCCCTGTAAAAGTTGAAAAGGGAGCAGGTAATGCTGATCAAGTTATCGCTAACTTTACCAACAAAGAGGATATAAAGGTACTTGCAAACGATGTAAGATATATAAAGACCGGTGATACTACATACTCACCAAAAGGACAATATTTCTTTGGTTCATTAGCTTACATTCTTTGGTATATTATACCTTTTATACTCTTTGCTGCTTTTGTTATTATTTATAGAAAGAAAGCTATTGAAAATGCAAACATTGCAAAAGTAAAAACAAAGAAAGCTAACAAGGTTGCAACAAAACGTATGCGTCTAGCCGGTAAACTTCTATCTGAAAAGAAAAAAGATGCATTTTATGATGAAGTACTAAAAGCTCTTTGGGGCTATATAAGTGATAAATTAAATATCCCGGTATCTAAGCTTTCAAAAGACAATATTGAAGAAAAGCTTAATAAATATGGTGTATCCGAAGAACTTATCACAGAATTTATTGGAACTCTCAATGAGTGTGAATTTGCAAGATATGCTCCTGGAAACCCTAATGAGGCTATGGATAAGGTTTATTCATCTGCTATAAATGTTATAAGTAAGATGGAAAATAGTATTAAACGTTGAACAAAGGAGATGACTATTATGAAAAAGATATATTTACTTTTTATATTGCTATCTAGCTGCTTCCTTATTAATGCACAGACAAAAGAGCAGGCTGACAAAGCGTATGCAGATAAAGATTACTCTCTTGCAGCTAAAACTTATGAGCAGTTACTAAACAATAATGGCGAATCAGCTGATATATACAATAATTTAGGAAACTGCTATTATAAAATGAATGAGCTAGGTAAATCAATATTGAATTACGAAAAGGCTCTTCTTTTAAACCCCGGAGACGGCGATACAAAAGCAAATCTTGAATTTGTAAGGAGTAAGACAGTTGATAAAATAATACCTATCAATGAAATGTTTTTCGTTACTTGGACTAAAGATTTGATAAATACACAAAGTGAAAAAAGCTGGTCTAAAATAGGAATTGTAACTTTTATTATAACACTTCTTATGATTGCGCTTTATATTTTTGGAAATAAAATCATATTTAAGAAAATAGGTTTTATTTCGGCCATAGTACTATTTATAGTATGTGTGATATCTAATATCTTTGCATATGAAAAAAGAACAGATCTTTTAAGCCATGAAAATGCAATCATTATGACTCCTTCGGTAACAGTAAAGAGTACTCCCAATGAAACTGGTACAAATTTATTTGTTCTTCATGAAGGGACAAAGGTTACTATAAAGGACAATACAATGAAAAATTGGAAAGAGATAAAACTTGAAGATGGTAACGTAGGTTGGGTACAGACAAAAGATATTGAGATTATTTAAAGACAAACAATGGATATAAGCAAACTTATTGAATTAGATAAACAGTTATTGTTAAAATTAAATGGTAGCGATTCACTTTTCCTCGATGGATTTATGTGGTTCGCTACCACTACATATATATGGATACCTACAGCTTTAGCTTTATTATTCATATTATATAAAAACAACGACTTAAAAACATTTTTTTTTACTATTGTAGCAATAGCTCTAGTTATTACTATGGCCGACCAAATAGCATCATCTGTTTGTAAACCACTATTTCAGAGATGGAGACCAACTCACGATCCCGAAATTATGAATCTTGTTGATGTTGTAAAAGGTTATAGGGGAGGACGTTTTGGATTTATTTCTAGTCATGCAGCAAATACTTTCGGACTCACTACATTTATTTACTTACTAACACGAAAAAAGTCAATATTATTCATTATGTTGACATGGGCAGGCATAAGTTCTTACTCTAGAATATATTTAGGAGTGCACTATCCTGGAGATATAATTGCTGGAATTTTAGTAGGTTGCTTATGTGGTCTTTTTATCTATTATATATATAAAAAGGTATTAGCTTACTATTTTAAATCACAATACGTATCACAATTATCTTCACATAAATATCAGTCAAAAGAGGTTTTAATTCTGTTTTTTACATTTACTCTTACACTAATCTTTATTTCAATTCTCAGTTTGATGTTCTCGAACACATTTTAAAATCAATTATTTAATGGCTGCTAATTTTATTCACTTTAAATTTGATTTTTATCTTTTATTTATTAAGTTTATAGTGTTATTGAAATTTACAAGCGATTAAATTTAACTTAATATTGATAGACTATGGAGAGGACTATAACATTCAATGAGTTGCGTAGAATTAAAGATTCTTTACCAACCGGTAGTATGCACAGAATTGCTGATGAATTAAACCTTACTGTAGATACGGTAAGAAATTTTTTCGGTGGACATAACTTCGTACAAGGAAAATCTGTTGGTATACACATTGAGTCAGGGCCTGACGGTGGATTAGTGATGTTGGATGATACTACAGTTTTAGACAAAGCATTATCCATTTTGGAAGAAACAAATAAAGAAATAGCTTAAATTAGCAAGTAAATCCCAAGTGAAATCAACTTTCTCTTGGGATTTATTGTTATAATAAAAAAAAGTTATGGAAGATAAACTAGTTACTTTGGCTATTTTGACATATGCTAAAGCGCAAATTCTTAAAAATGTATTGGCGAATGAAGGTATTGAGGCTTATATTCACAATATAAACCTTATTCAACCAATAATATCTACAGGTGTAAGGGTACGAATTAAAGAGTCGGATTTACCAAAAGCTTTATCAATAATTGAAAGTTCAGCGTGGCTAGCTGAAGAAGTAGTAAAAGAAAAGGATAGTAGTGATGCGAGCAATACAAAAAACAAAAAAATACTCATTCCAATAGACTTCTCTGATTACTCTTTAAAAGCTTGTAGGATAGGCTTTTCATTTGCCAAAGCTACTAATTCGGAAGTTATTATATTACATGTATATTTTAGCCCTATATACTATCCATCTCTGCCTTATAGTAGTGATAGCTTTAATTTACAAGTTCAGAATGAGGAGACATATAGAAATATGTTAGACAATATTCATCATGAATTAAATAATTTATCCGACACAATAAAGAAAAAAATTGAATCCAAGGAGTTTCCTGATGTCAAATATAAGTGTGTACTTCGTGATGGTATACCTGAAGATGAAATTCTTCATTATGCGAAAGAAAAAAAACCACATATCATTATTATGGGAACTCGTGGACAAAGTAAGAAAGATTTAGATCTTATTGGAAGTGTGACTGCAGAAGTTATTGAAAGAGCTAAATGTTTTGTTTATGCAATACCTGAACATTCTCAACTTAAAACTTTCGATGATATTAAAAAAATTGGGTTTGTTACTTCGTTTGACCAAAGAGATCTTATTGCTTTCGATGTGTTTATGAAAGAGTTTTCATCATATAATTTTCAAGTTTCCTTAATAACGCTAACTAATGATAAAAACAATTGGGATGAGATAAAACTTGCAGGTGTGAAAGTATATTTTGAAAATCAGTATCCCAATTTAAAAATAAATTATAATGTTATTATGGAGGATCACTTACTCTCAAATCTTGATAAATATGTTCATGATGAGAATATTGATGTTATTGCAATAACGAATTATAAGAGGAATATATTTGCTAGATTATTTAATCCTAGTATTGCTAGAAAAATGATTTTCCATGCTAATACACCTATTTTAGTTATAAAATAGATTATTTGTTTCTACTTAAAATTCAAAATAATTAATATTATAAATTAAGGTTTTTCATTTAGTGAGAAACCTTAATTTTTTTATCGTTTAAACAGTAATTTACATTAATTTATTTATAATTTTGCACCTTAATTACTAAATATAGATAAACAATGGGAGGTTTTTTTGGTGTAGCTTCGCACAAGCGTTGTTATTCAGATCTATTTTATGGCACAGACTATAATTCACACTTAGGTACAAAGAGGGGAGGACTTGCCACTTTAAGTGAAGAAGGATGTTTTATCCGCTCTATTCATAACCTTGAAAGTGCATATTTCAGAACAAAGTTTGAAGATGAATTACCAAAATTTAAAGGAAATTCAGGTATTGGCATTATTAGTGATACGGATGCACAACCCATTGTAATGAGTTCACGTTTCGGCAGATTTGCTATTGTTACTGTTGCTAAAATAGTTAACATTGATGAACTTGTAAAAGAGATGCTTGATCAAAATAATCACTTTACTGAGTTGAGCTCTGGGAAAATAAATCAAACAGAACTTATCGCTCTATTAATAATTCAAGCACAAAATTTCGTTGATGGTATAGAAAACCTTTTTAAACATATAAAAGGCTCATGTTCTTTACTTATTTTATGTGAAGATGGAAGTATAATAGCTGCTCGCGACAAACTTGGACGTACTCCGATAATTATAGGTAAAAAGGAGGGAGCATATGCTGCTTCTAGCGAATCAACAAGTTTCCCCAATTTAGACTATGAAATTGAAAGATATGTAGGTCCCGGAGAAATTGTAAGATTTACACACGATAAAATAGAACAACTTCGTAAACCTAATAAACAGATGCAGATATGCTCATTTTTATGGGTATACTATGGATTCCCTACATCATTTTATGAAGGAAAGAATGTTGAAGAAGTTCGTTTCAAAAGTGGTAAAATTATGGGAAGCATGGACGAGTCGAAAGTTGACTGTGCCTGTGGAATACCTGATTCAGGTGTTGGAATGGCAACAGGTTATGCTGAAGGAAAAGGCATTCCTTACCATAGAGCGATAGCAAAATACACGCCAACATGGCCAAGAAGTTTCACACCTAGCAACCAGGAAATGAGAGCTTTGGTAGCAAAGATGAAACTTGTTCCTAATAGAGCCATACTTGAAAATAAGAAGATACTTTTTTGTGATGACTCTATTGTTAGAGGTACTCAACTACGTGATAATGTAAAAATACTTTTTGATTATGGAGCTAAAGAAGTTCACATGCGAATTGCATGCCCTCCATTAATTTACGCATGCCCATTTGTTGGATTTACAGCTTCTAAAAGCCCTATGGAGCTAATAACTCGTCGTATAATTGAGGAGTTAGAGGGTGATCATAATAAAAATCTTGAAAAGTATGCTCAAACTAATTCACCTGAATATAATAATATGGTTGAATTGATTCGAACACGTTTTGGATTAGATTCATTGAAATTCAATACATTAGAGACATTAATTGAAGCTATAGGTCTTCCTAAATGCAAGGTATGTACTCATTGTTTTGATGGAAGTAGTTATTTTTAAATCACATATTATATTTATATCTAAACTTAATTATGGAAGAAAAATATCTTGATGCGTTCGAGGAGAAGATGCAGAATGAATTATTGCGTATTTGCACAGCATATAAAATGCTTGATGGAGTACTACTTAATTCAGACGATATTGATGATTATTGGGATATTATTGCACATGAATATATAGCAGATGCTGTTATGCAAATTCAGGATTATCCAACAGTTTCTGTAGCATGGGCAAGTTATATAGGAATGGCAGTTGCTTATGGATGGGATGTTAATTGGGAAATATTCTCAAAATATAGCTATAAATCATTCTACGGAGAACAAGGTTTTGATGATATGGACGAGCATATTGTTAAAGATATATTACTAATTCCATTGCAAAGCCCTGAAGCTGCTGATATAGAGGCTGTTATTCGTAAATGTGGAGAAACAGCAGTAAATTTAATCCGACATGAGCAGATTGAGCCACAAAGTAAACTTGCTTATCAAGTATTTGCAGTTACATGCAAAATAATGTACAGAATAGGAGCAGCGATAGAATTAAAGCGATTAGGATATAAGTTTGAAAAAGTACCTTTAAACTGATAAGAGTAATTTGATTAATATCAGCATATAAAAATAAAACCAAGAGATTTAACTCTTGGTTTTATTTTTACCAATATGGATAATATATTATATATCAAATGTTTATATTGTTAGTTAGTAGCTTTTTTGAAATAATTACTAAAGAATAGGAGTTGGTATGGAATTGCTCTATTCCAATACACCCAATTATGTACACCTGGTCTTGATATAAAATCATGAGGAATTTTAGCATCTGCTAATTTCTTATGTAAATCCAGATTCACTTGATAGAAAAAATCATCAACTCCACAATCTATTATCATTTCTAAAGAGTTTGGTTTAATTTGGTCTACCATATTTATAACCGTATTTTTTTCCCAATTTTCAGGGTATTCCTCTATAGTTCCAAGTCTTTTTTTAATATCCCATTTATTAGGGAAGGGTCTGAAATCAACGCCACCTGCAGTTGATCCAACTGCTCCAAAAACATCTTGATGTCTGATAGCTAAATACATAGCTCCATGTCCACCCATAGAATTACCGGTAATAGCTCGAGCAGCTTTATTCGGAATTGATTTATAATTGCTGTCTATATAATTTATTAATTCGGAACTAATGAAAGTTTCATATTTAAAGGTAGGATCAATAGGGCTGTCAAAATACCAACTACCAATTGCACCATCAGGAAGAACTATTATACAATTATATATATCGGAAAATTGTGCCGCAACTGTTTTGTTTAACCAATCAAGGTTATTGCCACCATGTCCATGAAGGATATATACAACAGGGAATTTTTCGGATTGAGAATAACTATCAGGCAAAATAACGGTGACGGGAACATTTTTATTCATACAGTTACTTCTAACCATTATCTCACTTTTTTGAAAAGCAAAACAAGTAATGCTGAAAAATAACAATAGAACAATAAAAATCTTTTTCATAAGTAAATTTTTAAATTTCAATTTTCTCAATTAATTGATGTATTAAAATGTGTATGAAACAAAAATATATTTATAATAAATCAACTACAAGATTTTTGAAAAAATAATGATTGAATTAATTGAATAAAATAGAGAAGAATAGTAATTGGGAAAATCCTTAATAAAGAAATAGAAGAATATATTTGTAAAATAGAGAAGAGAGTGGTTCTATATATCATATTAATTTTGTATCTTACAAATTATCAAAAAACTAATTAAACATAATATTGATTATATTACATTTATAAGTTAAGTAATTAATGATGATTTTATAAGAGTAAGGAATATCAAATATTTAATAATTGGACAAATATGCATTACTATAAGAAGAATTAGTTGTTTTATCCCACAT
>JAEZKJ010000160.1 GCA_023415545.1 Bacteroidota bacterium | reverse complement strand
TGATTACCCTAATTTCCCATTTTCAGTCCATACTTCATCCATAGCTAAATCAAATTCTTCAGTTGGAATTTTATCAACTATTTGAAAAGAAAAGCATATTCCAATTTTGGGAGCTTTAATTTTGGGCAGTAGTTTATCGTAAAAACCTTTGCCACGTCCCAAACGATTTAACTCTCTGTCGAAAGCCATTCCAGGGATAATGGCAAGATCTATTTTATCAAAATCGTTAAATTCTTCTCCTATAGGTTCCTTAATGGAAAAGTGATTTTCATCACTTATCTTCTCTTCACCAATATATTTTTTTAATACTAACTCGTTGCCCGAGATAACAGGAAGAAGAATACATTTTTCGTTACACCATTTTTTTATAAACTCACCGGTCTCAACTTCATCGGCAAGTGAATAATATAGCAAAACAGTTGCTGCCTCTTTAAAAGCAGCAACTGTCTCTATTTCATTAAGCAGTTTTGAGGACCAATAAGAGAGATTTTCTTTGGTTTGTTGTCCCTTGAGCTCTCTTATCTGTTGTCTTAGTATTCTCTTTTGTTCTCTTTTCTGCATTGTCATTAACTTTATTTGGAGCTTCAGGATATGATTTACCTTGAGTTAACATATCTATAGCCTTTAATACAGTAGGATCACTTTGATTCAAATATTTTAAATATGCCTCAGTACCCAACATATTATATATGATGTTTCCATATATATTTTTCTCGAATAATTTCTGAGATTTATACATAAGTATATTTCTTCTCTTCAATCCCTTACTATCAGCAAATGCGGCAAATTTTTCCAACAAATTTTGTTTCTTCAAATATTTTAATAGCTCCTCATTAGTTTCATATTTAATTAACTTCTGTCGGTTGGCATCTGTATATTTAAATGTGAACTGTAATATAAGCCCTCTATTATTAGCAGTTACATAATATGAAGTAGAACCAAGAGTGTCCTGAGGAACGAAAATATCAGGCATAATACCTCCACCACCATATACTGATCGACCTATGCTGGTATAATATCTGAGATCTTTATTAAGTTTTATACTATCCTCAGAGAAGAATTCACCATGTTGATATCTATTAATAAGATCCATTTCATAAGTAGTATCATTACCTTTTACATAAGGTTTTTGAATACATCTTCCTGAAGGAGTATAATAACGTGCTATAGTAAGATGAATGGATGAACCATCACTAAAATCTATAGGCTGTTGTACAAGCCCCTTACCAAATGATCTTCTACCAATAATAAGTCCTCGGTCATTATCTTGAATTGCTCCAGCAAAAATTTCACTAGCCGAAGCCGAGCCTTCATCAATAAGAACTATAATAGGCATTGACTGACTACTGCCTGTACCATTGGAGGTAAAGTTTTCACGATTCTGTTTTCTACCCTCTGTATATACAATAAGTCTGTTTTTAGGTAGAAACTCATTTACCATCTGTATCGCTGCACTCATATATCCACCGGTGTTACCTCTTAAGTCAATCACTACACCTTTGCAATTTTCTTGATTTAACTTGGCCAATGCAATAAGTAATTCAGGATAAGTAGTTTCACCAAACTTGTCAACTTTTATATAACCAAAATCATTATTGAGCATATACGAAGCATTTACACTTCTCACAGGAATATCTCCACGAGTAATAATAAAAGAGAGTTTTTCTTTTTCATAAGGTCTTAACACCCCAATCTTTACCTCACTACCTTTTGGCCCTTTTAGTCGGCTCATAGCCTCTTGATTAGTTACAATTTCACCAACAAAAGGCTTGTCGTTAATAGAAATAATTCTATCGCCAGCCATAATACCAACTTTTTCAGAAGGTCCACCAGGAATAACACTATTTATATGAATAGTGTCATCTTGAATAGTAAACTGAATGCCAATACCACTGAAACTACCTTTTAGCTCAGCATTAGCAGCTTCTACATCCTTAGCAGGTATATATGATGAATGTGGATCTAGTTCGGCAAGAATTTGAGGCATAGCATCCTCTACAAGGTTAGTAATGCTAACCGTGTCGACATATTGATCATCAATAATCCTTAAAAGTGCATTAAGCTTATTTGATGAAGTATTAATAATTCCCAACCTATTGCCTGAGAAATGGTTAGCATAAAAAGTTCCAATCAAAATACCAATAACAATGCTTACTGCTGTAATGATAGGAATGAAACGCGTTCTATGATTATTACTCATCTCTATATATAATATTATTCATTCAAGTTAATATAAACCACTTCAATATTTGCTTTCTTTAAAAGGTTTACCCCATCTTCAAGTCTATACTTTTCCGAATAGACTACACGTTTAATTCCAGCTTGTATAATGAGCTTTGCACATTCTATACATGGAGCAGCTGTGACATACATTGTAGCACCATCACTACTATTGTTAGAACATGCAATCTTTGTTATTGCATTTGCTTCTGCATGTAGTACGTATGGTTTTGTTAATCCATCGCTATCTTCACATATATTTTCAAATCCGGCTGGAGTACCATTGAATCCATCGGAAATAATCATTTTGTCCTTTACTATCAAAGCCCCAACTTTTCTACGTATGCAATATGAGTTCTCAGCCCATATAGCAGCCATACGTATATAGCGTTTGTCGAGTATAAATTGTTTATCTTCCTGTGCTGCCATTATTAGTGTTTAAACTGTATAAATGTATTTTTACCTTCAGGAGCAAGCTGTATAAAAGCATCTGTTCCTTTATAGTATTTTACCTTTTTCAATGTCTCAAAATATAATTTTGACATAGCCGAGCCGGTAGGTTGGCTATCATAACTTATTGTTATATATCTTTTTTTACCATCAGCACTCCATTTACCCGATAAGTTTCCGCCATTAGCAGAAGCAGTAAATGAGCCATCTTGTTTAAAGAG
>JAEZKJ010000149.1 GCA_023415545.1 Bacteroidota bacterium | reverse complement strand
AGCATTGTTACCATCAATGTTGGCATATATAGTAACTAATTCTTTATCTTCAGTTGCTGAAGTAAGGTTTTCATCTTGTTGACAGCCTGCAAACAAGAGAGCTGACAACGACATAATTAATGAGTTTCTAAATATATTTTTCATGGCGATTTTTTTAGTTATTAATTATTCCATCCTTCATCATAAGGATAATCACCAGGGCTTGTTGCAAAACCTTTTTCTACTTCTACTTCGATAACCTCCACCTTTGGAGTTTCGTAATCCATTAAAATTTCTTCTTTAATCATAATCATAGTTTTTTAAGGCAAATTCAATTTTCAGATGCTATTGAATTATAATATGTATTAATAATATTCTTTACAGTTTAATATCTTTCAAAATTATTCAAATTTAGACGTTTTACTGTAGTAATATTGTCTACAAAATCAGCAAATATGTTTAGAAAATTGAGCATTTAAATAAATAAATGCCATTTCGTGAGCTTCAACAGCTTATAGACATGTTATTCTTAACAAGGGGAAAACAGTTATATCAAGTATAAAAACAAACTTTTTTTTAATAAATTATTATATAATTTCATGATAATGCTTGATAATTACCATGAAATTATTTTACTAAATGAAACACTTTTTTCGTAAAACAAGAGATAGTTTCTTAGACTATTAAGAACAGCTACTAAAGTGATAGTTTTTATGATAGGAAAGGATTATCGATTGAATGAAGGAATATAAAAGCAGCTACAATAAAGAGGGATAACAATAAAGTTAAAATTAAATATATACGAAAAAGAAAAAGCCCGGTAAAATACCGGGCTTTATTTTTTTCAAAAGAGTTTATGAGTAATAATTATACAACTTATTTTTAGTTCACATAATCATATTCATATTCTTTTATTTATAATATTACAGTCCTAATTATATGTATAAATACTTAAGCATAAATATTACAGCAAGTATATACATTGTAATATTGATTTTCTTAAAGTTACCACATATTACATTAAGAATAACATAGCTTATCATACCAAGTAAAATACCCTCAGAAATAGAGTAAGCCAATGGCATCATAATGATACAAACAAAGGCTGGAATTGATTCTGTGAAATCATCGAAATCAATATTTTTAATTGGAGTAACCATAAATAAACCTACTATGATAAGTACAGGAGCTGTAGCTGCAGCAGGAATAGATAGGAACAATGGCGAGAAGAAAAGTGCAACTATAAAACAGATTGCAACAGTAAACGCTGTTAGACCTGTTCTACCTCCTTGAGCAACACCGGCAGCACTCTCAACATAAGTTGTTGTAGTTGATGTACCAAAACAAGCACCTGCACATGTAGCAATAGCATCTGCCATGAAAGCCTCCTTCACTCTTGGTATTTTATTGTCGGGAGTAAGCATATTAGCTTTTGTACATACACCTACCAATGTACCGATAGTATCGAACATATCGATAAACAAGAATGTAAATACAATGACAACCATATCAAGAGTTAAAATTCTATGCCACTCAAACTGCATAAATATTGGTTCAATAGTATCGGGAAGAGCAATAACTCCACTAAATTTTGTTAGCCCCATTGGGATACCAATTATTGCAGTAATAAGAATACCACAAAGCAATCCTCCTTTTATATTTCTTGCGATAAACAAACCTGTAATTAAAAGACCTATAAGGGCAAGCAATGCAGATCCGGATGTGATTTCACCAAGGCTAACAAGTGTTGCATCGTTCTTTACAATTACTCCAGCATTTTGAAGTCCGATAAATGCAATGAAAAGGCCAATACCTGCACCAATAGCATTCTTTAAACTTAACGGAATTGCATTTACAATTGCTTCACGAAGATTAGTTAATGTTAAAATGACGAATATTATACCCTCAATAAGAATTGCTGTAAGAGCAAATTGCCATGTATGACCAAGACCTAAACATACAGTATAGACAAAAAATGCATTAAGTCCCATACCTGGAGCAAGAGCAAATGGTAGTTTAGCCCATATAGCCATAACTAATGTACCAGCTATAGCTGCTAATGCAGTAGCTGTAAAAACAGAACCTGCCGGCATTCCACATGCTGTGAACATATTTGGATTTACAGCAAGAATATAAGCCATTGTCAAGAAAGTTGTTATACCGGCAACAATCTCTGTCTTAATTGAATATTTTGTTGGATTGAATCCAAAAAGTTTCTCTAACATAACATTATTAATTTAAAATATTAGAAACTCCATTTTGCTGCAAGTGTAGGAATAGCGTAAGTACGGTTATTAGATACACCTTTACCATATACAAAATTGCTGCTGATCTCTACTTCAGTACCTAAACTAAGATTGAAATTTTTATTTACACCCTTAAGAGCATTCAGGTTTACCCAGAATTGTGGTTCGCTAAGGAAAATTAAGTTACCACTAACTGTATTGTCATGCCACAAGTCTACAAATCCATTGAAAGTACATGCACCCTTTGCAAAAGTGATACCCCAAACACCTGTCAACTGCCAACTGTGGTGTATACCTTTGTAAGCTGAACCTTGTAGATATTTATATAACAACTGTATAGAGTAAGTTTTTGAAAAATCTGCACTGTGTCCATTGAAAGCAGGACCTGCTAGATATGAGTTATTATATGAACCATACTTGCTTAATCCACCATTGTATTCAATATGTGCTGCAAAACCTTTCTTTCCAACATTAAACTCTCTTGCTATTTCCCAATAAGCACTCTGTATGCCACTATGAGCATAATCAAGATCAACAAAGAAGAATGTATTACCCCAAGAATCTGGTTTAAACATTTCGATAGTAGCTGTAAGAGTTGGACGATCTTCGAGTTTATCACTCAACACATTACCTAAATCACGATGTAACTGAATATTTTGCGCTGTGACGCCAAAAGCCATTGAAAACATGGCAACTAGTAATAAAATGTTTTTCTTCATAATAGTATAATAGTAGTTTAAAAATGATTATAGTTCAAGATTTAAAGATGTATCTCCAGCTTGATTCTTACCAAATTCATAGTCTTTACCTGGAAGAAGTGCGTTTAATACAATTCCAACTATTGCAGCAACAGCAAGTCCTGAAAGACTTGTAAAACCAATAGATATAGAATGTGAAGCTGTTCCATACTGAATACCTATAGCAAGAACAAGTAT
>JAEZKJ010000097.1 GCA_023415545.1 Bacteroidota bacterium | reverse complement strand
TGAATGGTTTAAAGATTAAACTGTAGTTTGGTTTATACGTTTCACAGTGTGAAACAGATAAACCACAGTGTGAAACGGGTATTTCACATCGAAAATACATTTATTGATCCTGATAAAGAGAATTAATGATATAAAAAAGAGAATGATGTTTGTTCATCATTCTCTTTTTATATTGTGTATGTTATGCTTAAAGTTTGACTATTTTCATTAAAAGTTCAAGTGCTCCCGAGTTATTCTTTACGTATGATCCGGCTGCTTCTCCGGCTTTTGCAAGAGCAGAATTATCGGAAAGGAACTTATCCATAAGTGATTTGAAATCGTCACTATTATTTATCACAAAACCACCTTTGTTCTCAATAAGATGTTGAGCTTCTCTAAACTTCTTATTGTTAGGGCCGAAAATCACCGGTATACCATACACAGCTGCTTCGAGTACATTATGTATTCCAACCCCAAATCCTCCACCTACATATGAAATATCTCCATACCTATATATAGATGAGAGAAGTCCGTAGCAATCAATAATCAAACAACCGGCTTCCGAAACAGTTTTCTCATCAGCTGAGGTAAATCGAACTGTTTTACACTTAAGCTTTGATATTATATCATTAATGTGTGATTCATTAACTACATGTGGAGCAATAATCAACTTTAATTGAGGATTATCATTAATATATTTTATAATAATATCCTCATCTGGCTCCCATGAACTACCAACAACAAGAGTTGTAGAATCACCTTTAAACTTAGCAACTAAAGGCAACTCTTTTGAGTCATTAAATATATCGATAACACGATCAAAACGCGTATCTCCTACCACTGTTACATTTGTCACGCCAAGTTTGGCTAGAAGTTGCTTCGATAACTCATTCTGCACAAACAGATGTTCAAATTTTGTTAGTACTTTACTATAGTCTTTACCATACCAACGGAAGAATATTTGATTACTTCTGAATATAGATGAAACACTATATGCAGGTATTCCTCTTTTATTAAGCTCTCCAAGATAGTTCTGCCAGAACTCATACTTTATAAAGAAAGCCATGCATGGATTTACAAGTTCAACAAATCGCTTTGCATTATTAGGAGTATCAAAAGGTAGATAACACACCAAGTCAGCTCCTTTATAATCTTTTCTTACTTCATAACCCGAGGGAGAAAAGAATGTCTGCAGGATGCCATATTCAGGATAATTTCTACGAATATACTCAATCAAGGGTCTTCCCTGTTCAAATTCACCTAGTGAGGCTGCATGAAACCAAATATATTTTTTATTCTTATCTATCTGTTTAAGCACTTTAAATACCTGCATATGGCCTTTAATCATCTTTAAAGGTTTCGAGGAAAACAGAGCAGCTACTTTGACTCCAAATAGATATGTATATATTGCTAAATTATAAAACATCATTAAAAAATTACTTAAGTACCTCAACAGCTCTATATATGCGCTTCAAAGTCTCTTCTTTGCCTAGAACTGATGATATATGAAACATGTGAGGCCCCTTACCTTCTCCAACAAGAGTTAGACGGAATGCATTCATGATGTTTCCTAAATGGTAGCCCTTATCTTCTATCCACTTTAAAACGATCTTTTCCTGATTTTCTAAAGAGAAGTCATCAATATTCTCTAATACTGATGCAAGTTCTAGCATCATCTCAGGAGAATCTTCTTTCCAACGTTTTTTCTTTGTCTTCTCATCATAACTTTCAGGAGCCACAAAGAAGAATTTACAGGTATCCCACAAATCCTTCATGAAGCTTACACGATCCTTCATCAAGCCAACAACTGTAACGACTTTTTCCATTGGTGCATCAATGCCATGTTCTTTAACAATAGGCATAAACATTTTGGCAAGTTCGTTATTATCAGCAAGAAGAATGTATTCATGATTGAACCATTTAGCTTTTTCAAAATCGAATTTTGCTCCGGCTTTGTTACAATGAGACAAATCGAATAATTTTATTAACTCATCCATAGAGAGAATTTCCTGATTAGTTCCAGGATTCCATCCAAGAAGAGCGAGGAAATTTATTACCGCTTCAGGTAAATATCCTGATTCACGATATCCCGAAGAGATTTCACCACTTTTTGGGTCATGCCACTCTAATGGGAATACAGGGAAACCTAGACGATCACCATCTCGTTTACTCAACTTACCATTTCCATCTGGTTTAAGAAGAAGTGGAAGGTGAGCAAAGGCAGGCATACTATCTTCCCAGCCAAATGCTTTATATAGTAACACATGAAGTGGAGCTGATGGAAGCCACTCCTCACCACGAATAACGTGTGTAATTTCCATCAAATGATCGTCCACAATATTTGCAAGGTGATATGTAGGCAACTGATCAGCTGACTTGAAAAGAACCTTATCATCTAATACAGATGAGTTGACAACAACATCACCACGAATAATATCATTAACGTGTACCTCTTGATTTGGCTCAATTTTGAAACGTACAACGTATTGATTACCATTATTTATTAATTCATCAACCTCCTCCTTAGAAAGAGTCAATGAGTTTCGCATACCTAATCTTGTAGAAGCATCGTATTGGAAATTTGCTATTTCGTTACGTTTAGCCTCTAACTCCTGAGGTGTATCAAAAGCTATATATGCTTTATTTTCTGCAAGAAGAATATCTACAAATTTTTTATAAATATCTCTTCTTTCCGATTGACGGTAAGGTCCATAGTTACCACCAAAAGAGACACCTTCATCAAACTTTATTCCTAACCATTTAAAAGATTCTAAAATATACTCTTCTGCACCTGGTACAAAACGACTTGAATCAGTATCTTCAATACGAAATACCAATTCACCACCATTTTGACGTGCAAATAAATAGTTATATAAAGCGGTACGAACTCCACCTATATGCAATGCTCCTGTTGGACTTGGAGCAAAGCGTACTCTTACTTTTCTCTCTGACATTTTGAGTTATATATAAAATACGGTGCAAAATAAAGTAAAAATCCCGGATTTTTCTTATTTTTCGGACAAAAATATAATGACATGAATACTTTAGGTAAACATAAGTTGCTTTTTAACAAGGATTTAGTTTATAAAATATTAATTTTTATTACTACAGTAACTGTTATTGTAAGCTTTCTTCCACAAGAGGATAAGTTCAATTATCAGTTTGATATTAATAAACCTTGGAAATATGGATTGCTTCAAGCTTCTTTTGACTTCCCTATATATAAAAGTGAAGAGCAAATTAAGAAAGAGCAGGATAGTTTGATGTCATCATATCAGCCATATCTTAACATCAACAATAGTGTTGAAAATAGTTCGTTGACAAAATTAAGGGAAGATTATAATAACACTCTTAAATATTTAATTCCAAGTTATGACGATTTCATTCTTATTGAAAGAATGATTGAAGAGATGTATAAACAAGGTATCATCTCAGGAAGCGATATGTCTATACTTAGGCAAGATAGTGTAAAATCTTTCCGTCTTGTTAACAAAACAACCGCTTCAACACATAGCTTATCTCAACTGCTCACTGTTAAAGAGGCATACGAAAAGATTATTAATGCCGTTCAATTTCAGTTTATAAAAAGTTTACTGCAGAAATGTAATTTAAACAACTACCTTACTCCCAATATAACATTCGATAAGGAGAGATCGGATATTGCTCGAAAAGAACTTTTATCCTCTATATCGGGTGCAAGTGGATATGTTATATCTGGTCAAAAAATTATAGATAGAGGCGAAATTGTTAATGAACATACATACAACATCCTTCAGTCGCTTGAATTAGAGTGGAGTAAAAAAAGTGGAACTCTTGAGGAGACAAGAATGACACTTGCCGGAGAGATATTATTTGTAGGTGTTTTCGTTTTATGTTTCATGCTTTACTTGGAAATATCCAGGAAAGATTATTACAAACGTAAAGGTGGGTTAACTCTTCTTTTCTCTTTGCTAATGGTATTCCCTGTGATAACTTCAATTATGGTAGAACAGAATCTGTTTAATGTTTATATCGTCCCTTATGCTATGATACCTATCATAGTTGGGGTGTTCCTTGACTCAAGAACAGCATTCATGATTAGTTCTACAATTATCATGATAACATCTGTAACACTTAGATTCCCATATGAATTTATATTACTGCAATTAGTAGCAGCAATGATAGCAATATATAGTTTACGTGAATTGTCACAGCGTTCACAACTTATACGCACCGCTATCTTCGTGTTCATTAGTTATGCACTGCTCTATTTTGCTCTTGAGCTGATAAATGAAAATGATCTTACAAGATTAAATACACGAATGTACATCTATTTTATGATAAATGGTGTTCTGCTTCTTTTTGCATACCCACTACTATTTATCCTTGAAAAGATATTTGGATTCACATCTAATGTAACATTGGTGGAGTTATCGAACATTAATAATAAGATTCTTCGAGAGATGTCAGAAGTTGCACCTGGAACTTTCCAACACTCTCTTCAAGTTGCCAATTTGGCTTCGGCTGCAGCCAATAGGATTGGAGCAAATAGTCAGTTAGTGAGAACTGGGGCTTTATATCATGATATTGGTAAAACTGTTAACCCTGCTTTTTTCACCGAAAATCAATCGGGTGTAAATCCTCACAAAAATCTGTCATACCAACAAAGTGCTCAGGTGGTAATAAGCCACATTACTGACGGATTGAAACTTGCTGATAAAAACAATTTGCCTCAATCGATAAAAAACTTTATAAGTACTCATCATGGGAAGGGTCTTACTAAATATTTCTACATCTCATATCAAAACGAGAACCCTGATGAAGAGATAGATAAATCACTATTTATGTATCCTGGACCAAATCCATTTACTAAAGAACAAGCAATTATGATGATGGCCGATTCAGTAGAGGCAGCATCAAGAAGTATGCCTGAATATACAGAGGAGAACATTAGTAATTTAGTCGACAAAATTGTCGATACTCAAGTAAGTGAGGGCTATTTTGAAGAGTGCCCTATCACGTTCCTCGATATATATAATATTAAATCTGAATTTAAGGAAAAGCTGAAAACGATGTATCACACTCGAATAAGCTATCCTGAACTTAAGAAATAGAGTATAAAAAAACCGGAGTAGAACTATCTCTCCGGTTTTTTTATACTATCTAAAAGCCCTTGGCAGGCATCTTCTAAAATATCTAGTACATTTTCAAATCCTTGAGCACCTCCATAATATGGATCGGGAACATAATCAGCAATCTTATTTACACAAAAATCTGTCATTCTGTATATTTTATTCATGCTCTCTACATCAGGAGCTTTCTCCTTAAGTCTATCAATATTGCTATCATCCATACCAATAATCATATCGAACTCAAAGAAATCATCAGTCTCGACAGGACGAGAACGATGTGTGAGGTTATAACCCCTTCGAGAAGCATGCATACGCATTCGTGGGTCAGGAAGTTCGCCTCTATGATAGCTTAATATTCCGGCTGAATCAACAAAAAAATCATTATGCCCCTCCTTTTCGGCAAGTACTCTAAAAACCTCTTCTGCTGTAGAAGAGCGACAAATATTTCCTAAACAGACAAACAATATCTTTTTCATCTTTTACTTTTATTACATTGGATCAACATCATAATAGATCGTTACCGATCGGAATGCCTCATCAGCATTAATGCTTTTCTGTACAGATATAAGGTAGTCACGAACTTTTGAGATAGATATACTATTATCTATCTTAACTAGTATCTTCCTGATATGAAGGTTCTGTATTCGTGCAACAGCAGGTTTGTCAGGTCCTAATACTCTATCTCCCAAACCTGTACGCAATATTGTTGCTACAGCCTCGGCAGCTCTTATTGTAACATCCTCATTACGATGTTTTATATATACATAAATCAATTTATAGAATGGTGGATACTTGAAGGCTTCCCTCTCCTCAAGTTGATCATTAAACATCCCTTGGTAATCATTATTGATAACCTGAAAAATAACAGGCACATCAGCCGATTTTGTCTGAAGCACAACAAGGCCTCTTTTATTTTTTCTACCAGCCCTACCAGCTACCTGTGCCATAAGTTGATATGCTCGTTCATAGCTTCGAAAGTCAGGATAGTTGAGAAGAGTATCTGCATTAAGAATTCCTACTATACTCACATTATCGAAATCAAGCCCTTTTGATATCATTTGGGTACCTATAAGTATATCAATATTCCCCTTCTCGAACTCGGAAATTATATTTTCATACGAGCTACGTGTACGGGTGGTATCAAGGTCCATTCGTGCAACTTTAGCATTGGGGAATAATTTTTCAACATCATCCTCAATTCTCTCAGTACCATATCCTCTGTTTTTAAGATCTACATTTGCACAAGCCGGACAGATAGTAGGCATTTGATATGTATATCCACAATAGTGACATGTCAAAAGACTTTTGTTTTTATGATAAGTAAGAGAAACATCACAATTTTTACACTTAGGAACCCAGCCACATACACTACACTCAATGATTGGAGCAAATCCACGTCGATTTTGGAAAAGTATAACCTGCTCTTTTCTCTCTAACGCTTCACGCATATGTTTTATAAGAGTTGGTGAAAATGGTCCATTCATCATCTTCTTTCTTGCGAGCTCCTTTATATCCACAAGTTCTATATGTGGTAACTCAATCTCTTTATATCTTTCATTAAGTTCAACAAGTGCAAATTTTCCTGTCAAAGCATTATAATAGCTTTCAACACTTGGTGTAGCAGTTCCTAAAAGCACTTTTGCGCGAAAACGCGAAGCAAGCATAATGGCTGCACTTCGAGCATGGTATCTTGGAGCAGGATCCTGTTGCTTATAACTATTTTCATGCTCCTCGTCAATAATTACTAATCCCAAATTGGAAAATGGGAGGAATATGGAGGACCTAACACCAAGAATAACATCATAACAGTTATCTTTTAACTGTTTCTGCCATATCTCTACCCTCTCCGAATCGGAAAATTTTGAGTGATAGATTCCAAGCCTATCTCCAAAAACTCTTTTCAGACGTTCGGTCATTTGAGTAGTGAGTGCTATTTCAGGCAATAAGTATAACACCTGTTTACCGGCTTGAATGGCTTTTTGAATTATATTTATATATATTTCAGTCTTGCCACTTGAAGTTACTCCATGTAGCAGACAAACATCTTTAGTTTTAAAACTTTCAATAATTGAGTTGTAAGCTTGAACTTGAAATTCATTAAGTGTATTTATATCCGACAGGTCGTTCCCATTGTTTACTAATCGCCCTATTTCGAAAGAGTAGGTTTCAAGGATACCTTTTTTTTCAAGTTCTTTTAAAATAGTTGCCGATAATCCACTCTTCTGAATCAAATCATTTTTTGCGACCTCCTTTTGTGCTCTTTTTTCTGTAAACCATTCCGATAGTTCCAAATATTTCATGAGCATAGATAACTGCTTTTGAGCTCTATGTAATGAATCAAAAAGAGTATTAAGCTCAATTTCATCAATATCAGTTTTAGCTAATCGAACTCGGATCTCAACTTTTGGCTTATAAATTCGTTTTAACTCCTCTTTTATAAAAATAGCCTCCTTATCGAGTAACAGATTAACTATTCGTAATATATTCTTTATGCCACTATACTTTTCGAGTTGTGTTACACATAACTCATTGTCATTTTCAAGAATATCAAGAATCTTTTGCTCTTTATCTGATAAAGGAGAGTCTGCAACAAACTCTTTATTGTAAACAACAATAGTTTCACTCTCTATTTTAAGTCCGGAAGGAATGGCAGCTTTATATACATCACCTAACGTACAAAGATAGTATGAGGCAATCCATTCCCAAAATTTTAATTGCTCATGAAGAATAATAGGATAATTATCAAGCACCTCGCCTACCTCTTTAACTTCATAATCCTGAGGTTTATCGTAATGTACCTTGGCCACTATTGCTGTATAATATTTCTTTTTCCCAAATGGCACAACAACACGAAAACCTATATCCACATTTTCTTGCATATCATCAGCAAGAGAATATGTATATAGGTTTGATATTGGAAGCGGCAATATTACATCGACAAACTTTTTCATGCCGCTAATTTACAAAATAATATTTAGAAGATATAAGCCAAAGAAACTTGCCAACTATTATTTTTTGCTTTATACTCCTTCGAGTCAATGATAACAGTAGCAGTTCTTCCCAAAGCAAAATTATAGTTAACTCCGGCTTGAATATGCTTAATAAGTTTCACACCGGCACCTACATTGTAAGTAGTATTATTTCTCTTTAAATGGTAAATAGATTTCCAGCTATCTCCCACATTAAAGCCAAACTGAGGACCTGTAGCAATATAAACACCTAACATACTTCCAAGTCCAAACGACCATTTTAAATTTACGGGAACTTCAATACTCTTCAATGTAGCATCTCCTTTAGATGTTCCTAATTGAGATTGAGAATAAAGAGCAGCAGCATCAACACCAATGCCAATAATAGGAATTGTAAATTCAGCCATAGGCCCTATAAACCATCCTGTTTTATTATCTGATGTAAGTCCGCTTTTTGAAATGTCTAATTTAGAAAGATTCAATCCTCCTTTGACTCCAAAGTTCAATTGTGCATTTGCAGGTATGCTTATAAATATCATAGATACAAAAGCAAAGAATAAAATAAACTTTTTCATAATCTTAATTTTTACGAATTTTGAACAAATATAAGCAAAAAGCAGAATGAATAAAATAGGAAGTCATATTCAATCCACTATTTCATAAAAGTAGAACAACTATGAGTTATAATTGTTACGAAATAAATAAAAAAAGCCTGACTATTACAGTCAGGCTTATAATTTAAATTATTGTGAATTTCAATCAAATCACTTAATATTCCTCCTCGTTAAAGAAGAAATCTTCTTTGCTTGGATAATCAGGCCAAATATCTTCAATACTCTCATATATCTCGCCTTCATCCTCCATCTCTTGTAAATTTTCTATTACTTCAAGAGGTGCGCCAGAACGCATTGCATAATCGATTAGCTCATCTTTTGTAGCAGGCCATGGAGCATCTTCTAATTTTGAGGCCAATTCTAATGTCCAGTACATAGTATTACCGTTTTATTAATAAAAAATATGTTTCTCTTTATTTTGCGCAAAAGTATATTATATTTTCTCATTTGCAACTTTTATTCCAAAAAACTTCACTTTTATTTGTTAAAAAATTTAATTTCCTCGACAAAATAAAGAGATAATCAGATAAACGATTCATAAATGTAGTAATATACTCATCTATTTCATAACCTTGATGCAAAGCTATAATGCGTCTTTCTGCTCTTCGGCATACTGTTCTACAAATATGAGCCTGTGCCGATGCACGACAACCTCCTGGGATTATGAATGAAGTCAATTTAGGGAGTTTTTCATCAATAGTATCAATCTCTTTTTCTAATTTTACTATATCCTCTTCAAAGAGCATTGAATTTGGTTTATACTCTGTTTGATTATGGTCAGTAGCCAAATAAGCACCTACTGAAAAGAGCTTATTTTGTATAAAAAGAAGAAAATCTTTATCACCTTTTTCTGTAATATAAGTTTCAAGCAACCCTAAATGAGAATTCAACTCATCCACTGTTCCATAAGCCTCTAGTCGTTCATGAGTTTTTAAAACTCTGACTCCCCCAACTAACGATGTTGTACCTTTATCACCTGTTCTTGTATAGATATTACTCTTCTTCATAAACTTATCATAAAAAATTAACTACGTAATTTTGCTTGTATCTCTTTTCCGGAAAAGTAATAATCCCAATGTCATAAAGATCAAATGTTATTACCACCCTAGAATCATTTTTCACCTCTTCCCACCAATGTTTCTTCTCAGTTGAAGAGTATGGAGTACCTACTATAATTATACTCTTCTCATCAATATAGTTTAAAGCTAAATCAAAAATCTCTTTATAGTAAGGAGTGAATCCAATATGAATACAATCTATCTTCTTAATTTTCTCAAATAGCTGTAAAACATCATTCAAATCCAACTCATTTTTAATACTCTTAAATGAATAGCAGATAAGATTTTTGGAAGCTTCACTCATATATAGTTGAGATAAACCATTATCACAAGCTATATCGATAACAGAATTAGGTTTAAAATAGTTTATTAATCTAAACAATAAATTATATATCTTAATTCGGTATTTATCACCTCCACCAGTTACATGTTCAGCAAGTTTTTTGTAGGCATAATATGGAAGTTTCTCATATATAACGGATGTTATAAGAAAAAAATCCGATGGAGAGTGTACCCCATAGCCACAACGATGGCGAAAACGCTTGAACCAATTATATGTTTTTTTAATCAATCTGGTCATCTTACTATATATCTCATAAAAAGAGTGTTATACAAAAGTAACAAAACATCTATTATACATATAACATAAGTAAAATAAAAATAGATATATATTTGCATTTATTAAACTAACATTCCAAATGGAAATAAGAGAGGCTACTTATAACGATATACCTGAGTTAATGCGAATTTTTGAATCTGCCAGAGCATATATGCGAAAAAATGGGAATATGATTCAATGGGTAAATGGATACCCTTCGGAAACATTAATTAAAAGTGAAATAGATAATAAACATTGCTATATATGCATAGAAAGGAATAAAGCTGTAGCCACTTTCTGCTTTATTATAGGTAATGATCCTACTTACAATTATATTGAGGAAGGCAATTGGTTAAACGAACAAAAATATGCTGTTGTTCACCGATTGGCTTCTGATGGAACAGTTTCAAACATTACCTATAAATGTTTAGATTGGTGTTTTGAAAGATGCAACAATATTAAAATCGATACTCATCAAGTAAATAATAAGATGCAAGAGATACTTCTGAATTACGGCTTTCAAAAATGCGGTATTATATATGTTGCCGACGGTACACCAAGAGTAGCATTTCAAAATTGTATTGAAGCTGTTATTGGATAATGATCCGAAGGTACTCTAATTTGGTAATTGTTGTCACCTTCCTCTTTACTCCAATACATATCTGTTAATACACCCCATTTTAGCACCGAGATATTGTTTGATACGAAAATATGGTCTATTCGACTATTTGTATATCTATTTGTTTTATAAGCATTATAAGTACCATTATTATCGTAAACTATCTCTGCTTTATCGTGAGAATCTTTCAACTTGCCCGAAGCCATAATAGTATTATATGCGGACTCTGTTTGGTCAACATTGAAATCACCTGTAAGAATAACAGGATAATCTTTACCCATATCATTAATCTTTTTCTCAATAAGAAGTGCACTCTGCACTCTAGCATTAATACCGATATGGTCCATATGAAGATTGAAGAATAAAAATTTCTTTCCGGTAGATATATGTTTAAATAATCCCCATGTACATATTCTTGGTAGTGCTGCATCCCAACCTGTGCTTGGTTTATCGGGAGTTTGTGATAACCAAAAATCTCCATTTTTTAAAACTTTGAACTTCTTTGTATCATAAAATATTACAGCATGTTCTCCGGCATCCTTGCCATCCTCCCTTCCTACTCCAATGTATTCAAACCCAGCCATCTCTTTTTTCATATCATCTATCTGTTGCTTATAAGCCTCTTGAACGCCAAATATTTCAAACTCATGAAAACGAATAAGATTTGTAATGTTCGAGCATCGTCTACTCCATCCATTCCCCTCTTTAGTATCGTTATCGCTCAAACATCTGATATTGTAAGAGGCTACATTTATTCTATTTTGTGCAGTTGCGGAAAAGGCAAAAATAATTGTCATTAAGAAAAACACTATCTTTTTCATATTGTATTGTTATGTTTTAGTTTTATGATATTAATATTTTAATAATGTAAAAATATAAAATGTATGGGCTCTAAAGAAGCAAAAGATTAATTTTATAGCCAATGAAGGAGCGAGAAACGATTTTTTACTACTTCATTGTTTTAAAATCAATGTTTTTGCATAAACTTGAAGATACACGAACACGCTATTATATTATTTAAAACACATTTATCTTTAAACTAATCTGTTAAACCCAACCTCCTTTTTATTTATAAATAATTGTATTTTTGTTGAAGACAAAAGATATAGTAATGAGCCAGTTTAAACAAAGAGCTATAGAGTATGCACATCGTGTGGGCTATGATAGCATTCGCCCAGCCGGGATAAAAGATGGTTTCGTATATTTCCACGCATTCAATGAAGCCAACTTAGGTCATAAAACGGGGTTACCTCATATTATAAAGATTGATGAAGCGGGGACATTGATAGTGGTTGATGATTTAAAAGAGAGAATGTGGGCGGTTAAGGAAGAGGTCAAAATGCTTAAACAAAAATAACGGCAAAAGTATGTGTATTGATGAAATATTACACTTATCTTGCACTTTATAAAAGAAAAAAAGAGCTATAAATTATTGATTTATAGCTCTTTGTAGTACCCAGACCCGGGGTCGAACCGGGATGGAAGTGAATCCACTGGTGTTTGAGACCAGCGCGTCTACCGATTCCGCCATCTGGGCATCGTTATTCGATTGCGGTGCAAAGGTAGTAGTTTTTTTTGTATTCCCAAATATTTCGTACAATTTTTCACCTAAAAAAGAAATTTGAAATGCATTTATAGCTTTAAATTAGGTGCTTTTGATAAATAAAATTATATTAGCGAGTTATTTAAAATCAAAAACAATATGCCCAATAGTAATAATTTTTGTGTTATTATGGCTGGGGGAATAGGTAGCAGATTTTGGCCTTTTAGTAAGTCATCACTTCCAAAACAGTTCCTTGACTTTTTTGGAACAGGTCAATCCCTACTTCAACAGACATTTGAAAGATATAAAAATATTGTACCATCCGAAAATATAATAGTAACAACTAATATTAAGTATAAAGAGATAGTACAGCAACAACTTCCTGAAATAAAAGAGTCTCAAATACTTGTTGAGAGTGCTCGTCGAGATACTGCTCCTGCTATTGCTCAAGCAGCTTATCATATTCAAAAAATCTCTCCTAATGCTAATGTTGTAGTTGCTCCTATCGACCACCTTATTTTAAATGAAAATGAGTTCTTCAATTCCATAAGGGATGGAATAGAATTTGTTTCAGATAAGGATATTATTTTGACTCTTGGCATAAAGCCCAATAGACCGGAAACAGGATATGGATATATTCAAGTAAACGATATTAATGAAGATAAGTTTACAAAGGTTAAGACCTTCGTGGAAAAGCCACAATTGGAATTTGCTAAAGTTTTCATCGAATCACAAGAGTTCTATTGGAATTCAGGTATCTTCATTTGGAACAACAATAGTATTTTAAAGTCATTTGAAGAGCATATGCCTGAGATATGTATGAAGTTAAATGATGAAAATGAGGACTTTGCGTCTTGTCCAAATATATCAATTGATTATGGCATTATGGAGAAAGCAAATAATGTATATGTTCAATTATGTAAATTTGGATGGGCCGATTTAGGTAGTTGGAGTTCTCTGTACGACATTTCTCCAAAAGATAAAGATAAAAATGTTTGTGTTAATGGGAACTCACTTCTATATAACTGTAAAGATAATATTATAGCTGTTTCTGATGATAAACTTACAATAGTTCAAGACCTTGATGGATATATAGTGGCAAGTTCCGATGATGTTATTTTAGTTTGTAGAAAAGATGACGAGCAGTCCATTAGACGTTTTGTTAATGATGTGAAGATAAAATTGGGGGATAAATATATTTAATATTGAAAAGTTCTAAACATATCTATATTTTTATTTGTTTATAACTTATAAACATTAAAATATGAATATTGCTATAAGTGGCGCAACCGGCTTTATCGGCACTTCATTATCCTCTTTTCTAAAAAGTAAAGGTCATAAAGTTATTACATTAGGAAGAAGATACTTTATAGATAGTTCTGAACTACTTTGTAACGAGTTATCGAATTGTGATGTAGTTATTAACCTGGCCGGTGCAAACATTAGCAAAAGATGGACAGAAGATTATAAAAAAGAGATCTTAAGTAGTCGTGTTAATGTAACTAGGAAATTAGTTAATGCTATAGCTAAAATCACAAATAAACCAAAACTTTTTATCTCTACATCTGCTGTAGGATTCTATCCATTAAACAGTGAATCCGACGAAGATAGCCCAACTTTTACTGATTCCTTTCTTGCAAAAGTTTGCAAGGAGTGGGAGCAAGAGGCTAAAAAGTCTAAAGCTTCACGAAATGTAATTTGCCGATTCGGCGTTGTATTATCTCCAAATGGTGGAGCACTGAAAAAGATTTTATTATCGTTTAAATTTAAAGTTGCTGTAAAATTCTCTTCCGGCAACTCTCCTTTCTCTTGGATAAGTCTTGATGATTTATTGAATATTATCTACTTCATAATTAATAACGAAAATATTGAAGGAGTAGTTAATTGTGTAACTCCCGAAAATATTTCGTACAACAAAATTATAAGTAAACTTAAACGTGCTTATCACTCAATAATAACTATAAAAATACCATGCTTCATGCAAAAAATGATGTTCGGTGAAATGGGATCAGTTATTACTGGAGGGCAAAGAGTAATACCAAAAAAACTGCAAAGTTTACAATTCGAGTACCAATATCCAACTATTGATAGTTTTATTAAAGACAAAATTTCCCCTGTTACATAAAGCAACAGAGGAAACTAAATTTATTATTAATGTAGAATAACTACTGTTTTTTAGAAGGCTTTTACAATTTATTATCTTCCCAGATTTTATTTAAAGATTGAGCAATCTCACTAAACTCTTCACTCGTGAGTTTAAGTTTTGGATTTGAGAAAAGCATGTCCGACTCTTTTTGCATCGGAATAAGATGAATATGAGCATGAGGAACCTCTAATCCAATAACAGCTTGGCCCACTTTTAAACAAGGAAAAGCCTTTTTGATAGCTGCAGCTACTTTTTTTGCAAAAATTTGCATCTTTGCCAACTCTTCATCATCTAAATCAAAAATATAATCAACTTCTCTTTTAGGAACAACAAGAGTATGTCCTTTAACCAAGGGATTTATATCAAGAAATGCATAGAAATCATTATCTTCTGCTACCTTGTAACTTGGAATTTCCCCAGATATAATCTTACTAAAAATTGTTGCCATATTATTATAAATTAAAAAGGCAAACCTACAACAACGCAGATTTGCCTATATAGTTTTAGAATGAAATATTTATAATTTCCAAACTTATTTTACCTTGAGGTATTGTAATCTCAGCTATATCACCAACCTTTTTGCCAAGGAGACCTTTAGCAATAGGTGTATTTACTGAAATCTTACCTTGTTTAAGGTTAGCTTCACTTTCAGAAACGATGGTATATACCATTTTCATTCCTGTTTGTACATTTTTAAGTTCTACCTTTGTCAATATCTGAACTGTATCGGCATTAAGCTTTGATACATCAATAATTTTAGCATCGCCTATAGTAGCTTTTAATTGCGCAATTTTCATCTCAAGTAACCCTTGAGCCTCTTTCGCTGCATCGTATTCAGCGTTTTCCGACAAATCACCTTTGTCTCTTGCCTCTGCAATCGCTGAAACAATTTTTGGGCGTTCCACCGCTTCCAGATGCTTTAGTTCAGCAACCAAATGTTGGTAACCTTCTTCTGACATGTAAGCCATAGTTATTCCTCCTGAGTTTTTCTATATTATTAATAACAATATATAAAACAAAAAAGAATTCCGACATCAAAACGTCATATGTCGGAACCCTTTGTTATTATATACATTGCAAAGGTAACTTTATATTTATAAAAAACAAAATTTACCTTAATGCTTTATAACATATTTATTATCGTAAATTGTTTTATAACAACTTCTTAACCTCTTTTTCTATATCTTCAATTTTCTCACTTCGAGCCTGAAGAGCATTATCTCTGCTGATAACAAATAAAGTAGGTAAATTAGTAACGTTATAAATAGAAAGATAGTTTGAATAAGCACCTTTATCATCTCTAACACACACCCAAGGCAAATTGTCTGAGGCAGTTTTCCAGAAATGCTCATCGCTATCCAATGATATTTGATATATCTCAAGACCTTGTGAAGAGTATTTATTATAAAGATCTCTTAGGGCAAGATTATGAGCTGCCGACAATTGGTGACTATAAAGAGTAAAATCAAGAATAACTACTTTACCTTTCAAATCAGTCAATTTACGCGAACGTCCCTTAACATCCTTAAGATCTATATCAATTATATTAGCCTCCTTAATTATGTCAGCAGGAATTTCTAACTGTTGCTCTTTAGCAGGACGGCTATTCTTCATCCCTTTAATAACGATATTATATAAATTTCTCGATCTATCAGCATGAGGATAAACATTATTCAAGCTTGTTGCAACAGCAGCAAAACATTTTAAATCATCCTTGTTTGCCAAAGGATCAAAAATAAGATAATTATTCAACTTTTGATACAAAGCAAAATATGCATAACTCTTATTTGGCTCAGTAAAAATATAGTTACGTTTAACCTTATTTTTATAGTTCTCAACCATACTAACAATGCTATCTTGAACTATTCCGGCAGGGATTGAGCTATTTTGCGCCAGTTTATTTACAGAACTTTGAAGTTCAATCTGAAGCATTACTAACTCTTTAATTTTACTATTGTTTTCTGAACCTTCTACAGTATAATTAGTAGAGAAATTATTAGCACTTGAGTTTATTATTACAGTCTCTGTTGAGTCAATAGCAAAATTTATAATCTCATCACCTAATCTTAATCTATAAAACTCGGGTGATTCAGGTCTTTTGCCACTAAATTTATAAATTCCGGAGCTACCTAATTTAACAGAGTCAAGTCCAATAGTACCATTTAACCCCATCTCTTCTAGATACAACATTTTATCCGCTGCATCAGCTATTTCCCCCTTAATTTCAAAACCGTTACCCTCCTTACATGAAGATAATCCTAATAGTAAAAGAGAAACTAAGAAATATAACTTGATTTTCATTGAAGTAAAATATGAATGTTTTTAGTAATAAATCTGACTACAAAGATACTTCTTTTAATGGTTTGACAAACTTTTTGTGAATCTTCTTATCTTATCGTTAAAAAAAAGATGATTAAAACAAAGTTTTTTATCTCATTTTCACCTATTTAGAAATTTATTGACTATATTTGCACGATTTTTTAGAAGAAAAGAATAATTAAAAACATTTTATGATTAATCCAATTGTTAAGACGATCGAGTTACCTGATGGAAGAACCATCACGCTCGAAACGGGAAAGCTGGCAAAACAGGCAGATGGTTCTGTTATGCTTCGCATGGGTAATACTATGTTGCTAGCAACTGTTTGTGCCGCAAAAGACGCAGTTCCCGGAACAGATTTTATGCCACTTCAGGTGGAGTATAAAGAAAAATATTCAGCATTCGGACGTTTCCCAGGTGGTTTTACCAAAAGAGAAGGTAAAGCATCAGATTACGAAATTCTGACTTGCCGTTTGGTGGACCGCGCATTACGTCCTCTATTTCCAGATAATTATCACGCAGAGGTTTACGTTAATATAACCCTTTTCTCAGCTGATGGTGTTGATATGCCTGACGCACTAGCTGGTCTTGCAGCTTCAGCAGCTCTTTCTGTTTCAGATATTCCTTTCAATGGCCCTATTTCTGAAGTTAGAGTAGCACGTATAGATGGTAAATTTGTTATCAATCCTACTTTCGATGAACTAGAGAAAGCAGATATGGATATCATGGTTGCCGCTACTTACGACAACATTATGATGGTTGAAGGTGAGATGAATGAAGTTTCAGAAAACGATCTTCTTGAAGCGATGAAGTTTGCTCACGAAACTATCAAAGTACATTGCAAAGTTCAAATGGAACTTACTGAAGAGGTTGGCAAAAGCGTTAAACGTGAGTACTGTCATGAAGAAAATGATGAAGATTTACGTAAAGCTGTACACGAAGCTTGCTACGATAAAGCATATGCTATTGCTGAATCAGGAAACAGAGACAAGCATGCTCGTCAAGATGCTTTCGATGCAATAAAAGAGGAGTTCAAAGCTCAGTTTACTGAAGAAGAACTTGAAGAAAAGGGAGCATTAATAGATAGATACTATCATGACGTTGAAAAAGAGGCTATGCGTAGATGCATCCTTGATGAAGGAAAACGCCTTGATGGACGTAAGACTACTGAAATTCGCCCTATTTGGTGTGAAATTGGTTACCTTCCTGGCCCTCATGGCTCTTCAATTTTCACTCGTGGTGAAACTCAATCATTAAGTTCTGTTACTTTAGGAACAAAACTTGACGAGAAAATCGTTGATGATGTACTTGACCAACGTAAAGAACGTTTCTTGTTACACTATAACTTCCCTCCTTTCTCTACTGGTGAAGCGAGAGCACAAAGAGGTGTAGGACGTCGTGAAATCGGTCATGGTAACCTTGCATGGAGAGCTCTCAAAGGCCAAATCCCTGCAGAGTATCCATATTGTGTACGTATTGTTTCGGATATCCTTGAGTCAAATGGTTCGTCATCTATGGCTACTGTTTGCGCCGGAACACTTGCTCTTATGGATGCCGGTGTACCTATTAACAAACCTGTTTCGGGTATTGCTATGGGTCTTATCAAAAATGCCGGTGAAGAGAAATTTGCTGTTCTTTCAGATATCCTTGGCGACGAAGACCACTTAGGAGATATGGACTTCAAGGTAACAGGTACTAAAGATGGTATAACTGCTACTCAGATGGACATCAAAGTTGACGGACTTTCATACGATATCCTTGAAAAAGCTCTTAACCAAGCAAAAGAGGGACGTATGCATATTCTTGAAAAAATTCTTGAGTGCATTCCAGCTCCACATGAAGATCTTAAACCACATGCTCCTCGTATTGAATCATTGACAATACCTAAAGAGTTCATAGGTGCTATCATAGGCCCTGGTGGTAAGATTATACAAGGTATGCAAGAAGAGACAGGTGCAACAATCACTATTGAGGAAGCCGACGGTGTTGGTAAAATTCAAGTTTCTGGATCTAACAAGAAATCTATCGATGATGCAATCCGCAAAATTAAAGGTATCGTTGCTGTTCCTGAAGTTGGCGAAGTTTACACTGGTAAAATACGTTCTGTAATGCCTTATGGTGTATTTGTTGAGTTCCTTCCTGGTAAAGATGGTCTTCTTCACATTTCTGAGATAGATTGGAAACGTTTAGATACTATTGAAGAGGCTGGTCTTAAAGAGGGTGACGAAATAGAGGTTAAATTGCTTGATATCGATCCTAAAACAGGTAAGTTTAAGCTTTCTCGCAAGGTACTTCTTCCAAGACCAGAAAAAGCTCCTAAAGCAGAAAAAGCTCAAAATGATGAAAATAAAGCTCAATAATTGAGCTACTTAAATAATAAAGGCGACTCAAAAGAGTCGCCTTTTCTTCTATTTTAGAGTTCTAATTACTCTTCTACCTCGAAGTCTTCTTTACCTACACCACACAAAGGACATACCCAATCATCTGGAATATCTTCAAATGCTGTTCCTGGTAAAATACCGCCTTCAGGGTCTCCAACTTCTGGATCATAGACCCATCCGCAAACTACGCAAACATATTTTTTCATAAGTTCTAATTTATATTACAAAACAAACATAATAAAGATTTTCTTTTCCTACTTAATTTTTAAATAATTTTTTTGATAATTCATCCATACCTGCCGATGCGCCCATTTTTATAAAGAAATATTTCGAACTATTAATTGGCAATTCATTTGGGTCAATAACATAAACAGGTACATTTGGTGAGACATAATTCAACAAACCTGCCGCAGGATAAACATTGAGTGAAGTTCCAATAACAACAAAAATATCTGCCTTTCGCACACTTTCTATAGCATCATCAATCTTCGGAACAGCCTCTCCAAACCATACAATAAAAGGCCTTTTTTGACTACCATCTTGAGCCTTATCCCCTATTTTCACCTCATAATTACTTGGATCCAGCTCCTCAATGAATTTAGGATTATTTGGATCATTACTTGAAGTTACTTTTGTAAGTTCCCCATGTAGATGAATCACATTTGTACTACCTGCTCTCTCATGCAGGTTATCAACATTCTGAGTTATTACAGTTACATTGAAATTTTTCTCAAGTTCGGCAATAACTTCATGTCCATGATTAGGTTGCACAGAAAGAAGTTGCTTTCGTCGATCATTATAAAAATCAATTACAAGTTTGGGATTATCATAGTAACCCTCAATAGTAGCCACTTTTTCAATAGGATATTTATCCCACATGCCACCTGCGCCCCTAAAAGTAGAAAGTCCACTTTCTACACTCATCCCGGCTCCTGTTAAAATAACCAAGTTTTTCATAATTAATCGCTTTTTATAGTAAACATACAAAAAAAATAGTTTTTCGAATGTTAAAAACTATACCATTAAAATAAAAAATTTATCTTTGTATGTTTTACTTTTAAAACAATTATATTATAGAAGATATGGATAAATTTAGTTATGCGATCGGTTTAGGTATCGGTCAGAATCTTTTGAGCATGGGTGCTCAGAATATTAATGTTGAGGACTTTGCTAATGCAGTAAAGGCTGTGCTTGAAAATAAAGAGACTGAAATAACTCATACTGAAGCTCGTGAAATAGTAAATAAATATTTTGAAGAATTAGAAGCTAAACTAAATGCTGAGAACATCGAGAAGGGAAAGAACTTCTTACTCGAGAATGCAAAACGCCCAGGTGTTGTTACTTTAGCTAGTGGCTTGCAATATGAAGTGATTAAAGAGGGAAACGGAAAGAAACCTTCATCTACTGATAAGGTAAAATGTCACTATGAAGGAACTTTGATCGATGGAACACTTTTCGATAGTTCAATCAAACGTGGTGAACCTGCTGTTTTCGGAGTTAACCAAGTTATTAAAGGATGGGTTGAAGCTCTTCAACTAATGAGTGAAGGTTCAAAATGGAGACTTTATATTCCTTCTGAACTTGCATATGGTGCTCAACAGGCAGGTGAAATGATTCCTCCTCATAGCACATTGATTTTTGATGTAGAATTAATAGAAGTTTTATAAATATATAATCGTAAAAATTAAAGCAAATGAAAAAAATTACTTTTTTTATAGCAATTACTGCTGCTGCAAGTCTTGCTTCATGTACAGCACAATCACCAAAAGCAAACATGAAGAATGAAATCGATTCATTATCTTACATGATGGGTGTTACAAATACACAAGGCTTAAAAGAGTATGTTGTTGGTCAATTAGGTGTTGACACTACATATATGGCTGAATTCATTAAAGGTGTTGAAGCTGGAACTCAAAAATCAACTAAGAAGGATGAAGCATATATGGCTGGTATCCAGATTGGTCAACAAATAAGCGGACGTATGTTCGAGGGTATTAACCAACAATTATTTGGTAATGACTCAACAATGCAGTTAAACAAAGAAAATTTCCTTGCTGGTTTCATTGCTGCTGTTAAAGAAGAAAAACTTCCTCTTACTTTAGAAGCTGCTCAACAATATGTTCAAGAACATGCAGAAGCTATCAGAGAGAAAGCTACTGAAAAACAATTTGCTGAAAACAAACTTGCCGGTGAAAAATTCCTTGCTGAAAATGCTAAGAAAGAGGGCGTAGTAACAACTCCAAGCGGTCTACAGTATAAAGTTATCAAAAAAGGTACAGGTGCTCTTCCTACAGACTCTTCTAATGTAAAAGTTAACTACAAGGGTACTTTGATCGATGGTACTGAGTTCGATAGCTCATACAAACGTAACGAACCTGCTACATTCCGTGCAAACCAAGTTATTAAAGGTTGGACAGAAGCTCTTAAGTTGATGCCTGTAGGTTCTACTTACGAACTATATATCCCTTACAATCTTGCTTATGGTGCTCGTGAAGCTGGTCAAATCAAACCTTTCTCAGCTCTTGTATTCCAAGTTGAACTTTTAGGTATAGAGAAATAAATTTCTATATATAGATAAATAAAAAGAGCGTCACTTTAAAAAGTGGCGCTCTTTTATTATGTAATAATCTATTTAATTTCTCTTCTCTTTTACATCTGCATAAGCCTCAACAACATTTACAACGTAATCACCAAGCTTTTCACACTCGGATATAATATCCATATAGTGAACTCCCATTTGGTAATCATACTCTTTATTATTTACATCGATGAGGTTCTGATTCTTAAGTTGATTACGGTAGTTATTTATCTCATTCTCAATATTAAATGAAATATTCACATCGACTACATGGCGTGAGTCCTCAATGAGAGTAATCATTTGAGCCAATGCTTTATCTGTGAGTTTAAACATTTGTTGTATATGTTCATATTGTTTCTCTGTAAAGTCAGTGTCTCCTTTATATTTTCTATTTATTGTACGGGCCAAGTTATAGTTACTATCACCGATACTTTCAATCTCGGTAACCTCACGTAACATTCCACGAATCTGTATCTTACTTTCCGAACTCAATCTACCTTCTGATACCTGATTAAGATAATTTGCTATCTCCACCTCCATGTTGTCGCTTATAGATTCGTATTTCTCGATACGTGAGAAGAGTTGATTATAGTCGTTCTCATTTTTTGTATTAAGTAAATCCTCAACCATCTTAAACATTCTACGTGTGCGCTCAGCAAAAAGATTTATCTCTTTACGAGCCTGAAGTATTGAAAGCTCGGCTGTCGATAGCAAACCTCCTGTAATGAAACGTAAACGATATTCCTCTTCTGTCTCTTTCGATGGAATAATTTTACATACTGTTTTCTCTATTAATTTTACAAACCATATAAGAACACAAACATTGCAGATATTAAAACATGTATGGAAACATGATAGTTTAAACGATACTGCAACTGCAGGGTCAGTAATATGCATAATATCATTTACTATCCATGAAACTGCCATTGTGAATGGTTTGAAAAGAACTAATACCCATATCACACCAAACACATTGAATACCAAGTGTGCCAATGCTGCTCTTTTTGACTCAGTATTTCCTGTTAGAGCAGCAAGATTTGCAGTTATTGTTGTACCTATATTCTCACCAAGAACCAACGCAGCACCAAGTTCATAGCTTATCCATCCATTGGCACACATGATTAGTGTAATAGCCATAGTGGCTGCCGAAGCTTGCACAATCATTGTAAGAATAGTTCCTATAAATACAAATAGTAGGATTGAGAGGTACCCCATTCCTGTATAGTTCTGTACAAAGGCCAACATCTCAGGATTATTTCCCAAATCAGGAGCATTGTTTTTCAAGAATGAAAGGCCCATAAACAAAAAAGAAAAGCCAAAGATGAATTCACCAATGGATTTTCTAGAACTTTTTTGAGAAAATAGAGGAACAATACCTAAAGCAAGAAGAGGTAGTGCAAAAGCAGCAATATCAACTTTAAAACCAAACAAGGAGATTATCCAAGCTGTAACCGTTGTACCAATATTTGCAC
>JAEZKJ010000103.1 GCA_023415545.1 Bacteroidota bacterium | reverse complement strand
GTCAAAGTAGTTGATACCATTCATAGTTGATATCAATAATTTTTTATCATTGGTGAATTTTATATCTGTAATATACGAGTTACTAATTGTTTTATTATCATCAGGATTATTGGAATATCTATCAATACTCTTTTCGTAATGATCATATCTGTACAGTCCTTTATTTGTGCCTATCCATAATATATCATCATCAACAGCCATACAGTTTATCTTCCAATCATTAGTCTCCATATTTGTTAAATACGAGACAGGCTTACATTTTAGTAGATTATTGGCTGAAACCTCAATAGATTGAAGAGAGTTGTTTATATCGGCACAAATACCCCATCTCATTTCTACAACAGCATTTACAATATATTGTGATGAAGGTTTTTCAAGAAAATAGTAATTACTTATATTTCCTTTTTTATCTAATTTGATATGATATAATGTGTTCAGAGCAGATATCCACAAATTTCCCTCTTTATCTTTATAAATATTTGAGACATGTGTATTCATAATATTCCAAAGAGCGGAATATTTTGTAATATTCAAATCTACATTTTCGTATCTGTTAAGGTCGATAATATTAATACCTCCTTCCGAAGCTACCCATAATCTTTTGAAATTATCCTCACAAATCTTGTAAACCACATCACCTTTCAATTTTACTGGTTGTGAATATGAGTTGAATGTGGTAAAATTATAACCGTCATATCTGGCAAGGCCATTGTGTGTTGCTGCCCAAATGTAACCGTCGGAATCTTTTGCGATATATTTTACAAAATTGTTGGGTAACCCTATGTCTTCGGTGAGGAATGTGTAGTTATATTGAGAGAAAAAGTTAGTATTTCCCCATATTTTTGTAAAGTTTAGGAATATAATAGCAAAAAGAAATAGGGATATTCTGTTTTTCATTATTATTCAAGATAATTTACAACAAAAATATTAAAAATGTTGTAAAGAACAAAAGTTATTATACACAAAAAAAAGATCTACTGTTAAGTAGATCTTTTTTGCTCTTCCTCTTGGACTTGAACCAAGGACCCTCTGATTAACAGTCAGATGCTCTAACCGACTGAGCTAAGGAAGAATTTTGCAATCAATTTTCAGAAGCTCTTCCTCTTGGACTTGAACCAAGGACCCTCTGATTAACAGTCAGATGCTCTAACCGACTGAGCTAAGGAAGAGTGTTTTTTTCTTAATTGCGGTGCAAAGATAATAGGTATTTTCGAAATATGCAATATCTTTGCAAAAAAAATAGCGAAAATGGACAAAATAATAGGAATGGGGAACGCATTGGTGGACGTTCTAGTGACGCTATCTGATGAAAGATTGCTTGATGAAATGAATTTGCCCAAAGGAAGCATGCAGCTTATTGAAGAAGGTAAATACCTGGAAATTAGCGAAAAAATGTCACATATGAAAAGGTTTATTTCTACTGGTGGCTCGGCAGGTAATACAATTTTAGCTTTGGCAAATCTTGGAACAAACCCAGGGTTTATAGGAAAGACCGGTGAAGATGATTTTGGAAAATTCTTTGAAGAATCCGGAAAAAAACATGGAATTGAGATGAAAATCTTAAAAAGTGACCTTCATACCGGCGTTGCTTCTACATTCGTTACTCCTGATGGTGAACGTACTTTTGCTACATATTTAGGTGCTGCCTCGCAGATGACTCCCGAAGAGTTGACACTAGATATGTTTAAAGGTTATTCATATTTCTATGTCGAAGGATATCTTGTTCAAGATAAAAATCTTATTCTTCGTGCTGCTCAATTAGCCAAAGAAGCAGGTGCTCAAATTTGCCTTGACATGGCAAGCTATAATATAGTAGAAGATAACCACGAATTTTTCCACTCTTTTATTGAAAAATATGTTGATATAGTATTTGCCAATGAAGAAGAGGCTAAATCGTTTACAGGCAAGGGCGCATGGGAATCAATTAATGAAATTTCATCATGTTGCAGTATTGTTGTTGTGAAACTTGGTTCAAAAGGCTCATGTATTAAGAAAGGTACTGAATGTATTAAGTTTGAGATACCTCCTGTGGATGATGTTGTTGATACAACCGGTGCTGGCGACTTTTATGCCGCCGGATTTATGTATGGACTTACCTGTGGATTGTCTCTTGAGAAATGCTGCTTCATAGGTTCAATATTAGCTTCACAAGTAATTAGGATATATGGAACGAACCTACCCGAAGAGGCATGGAACGAAATAAAGTTAAATATTTCCTCGTTATTGTAGAGCTTTAGGAAATATTTCATTCTTTTGATAATATAAAACTAATGGATTATGAAATTTAACCTTTTCAAGAGATTTAAGATAAAACACACCATAGCTTTAGCTGTGGCTCTTTTATTTGGTGCAATATTCTTTGCATTTACCAATAGTGATGATAGAAATTTTAAAATAGCCAAGAATCTGGATATATTCAATGCCCTATATAAAGAGCTTGACATGCTTTATGTAGATACCATTGATCCGGAGAAAGTCATCAAATATGGTATTGATGCTATGCTTGCCCAAACAGATCCATATACTGAATATTATGAGGAGGGTGATAATACACTTAAAGAAATTACTACAGGAAAGTTTGGGGGTATTGGTGCTGCCATCAGATATTATGATAAAAAAGATAGAATAGCTATTGTTGAACCTACCGAGAATATGCCAGCCTCGGAGGTGGGATTGAAAGCCGGTGATATTATTCTTTCTATTGATGGGAAGGAAATGTCGAGGGGTAATATGGATATAAACGATTTCTCGGATAAAGTTAGAAATGAATTAAAAGGTGAACCTGGAACAGTTTTAATCCTTAAAGTCGAGCGACCTACTCTAAATGGTAATAAGGAGATAAAAGAGTTTAAAATTACTCGTCGAACTATTCAAACTCCTTCTGTTCCATATTTTGGTATGGTAAAGAATAATGTTGGATATATTGTATTGACTGACTTTACCGAAAAGTGTTCTAAAGATGTGAAAAAAGCACTTATAGAACTTAAAAATGAGGGAGCTACATCTATTATTCTTGATGTAAGAGGTAATGGAGGTGGACTTTTAAGTGAAGCTGTAGAAATAGTGAATCTATTTGTTCCAAAAGGTAAAGAGATTGTTACTACAAAAGGGAAAATTAAACAGGTTGGCAGTGTATATAAAACAAGTCGTGAACCTGTAGATGCTGAAATTCCATTAGTTGTTCTTGTTGATGGTGGCTCGGCTTCGGCTTCGGAAATTGTATCTGGTTCTTTACAGGATTTGGATAGAGCAGTGATTGTAGGAAATCGTACCTTTGGAAAAGGTCTTGTACAGACACTTCGTCAACTACCTTATAATAGTAGTATGAAAATCACCACTGCAAAATATTATATACCTAGTGGAAGATGTATTCAGGCAATCGACTACTCAAAACGTAATGCTGATGGTACTATAGCTAGGACTCCGGATAGTCTAACTAATGTATTTAAAACATCGGTTGGGCGTGAAGTTAGAGATGGGGGAGGTATTCGTCCTGATATAGAGGTGCAAGGCGATAAAGTTCCAAACATATTGTTCTATTTAGTTAATAATAATGTTATTTTCGATTTTGCTACACAATATGTATTAAAACATCCTCAGATAGGTAAAGTAGCTGATTTTAAATTCACTGATGCCGACTATGATGAGTTTAAGAAATTTGTTAAGACACAGGATTTCAAATATGATCAACAGACCGAGAAGGTGCTAAAGAGCCTTAAAGAGGTTGCTCAGTTTGAAGGATATCTTGACGATGCTTCGGCAGAATTCAATGCTTTGGAGAAAAAATTAAATCATAATATTGATCGTGATCTTAATACATTCTCTAAAATAATTAGATCTACTATACGTCAGGAGATCATTAAGAGATATTATTATACAACGGGTGTTATTCAGGAGAGATTAAAAGATGATCAGGATGTTGAAAAGGGCGTTGAAATACTCAATAACAAAGCAGAGTATACTAAACTTCTTTCTCCTAAACCTAAAAGCGTTGTTACATCAGTAAAAAAATAGATATTAAAAAAGGATACCATCATGGTATCCTTTTTTAATATCTATTTTTCGGTATAATCACCGCATTTTTTTATCAGTTCAATAAGTTTATCGACTGCTTCCTCTTCAGGAATATTTTTCTCGATACACTCCTTCTTTTTGTAAAGACTTATTTTTCCTCGTGCAGCACCAACATACCCATAATCAGCATCAGCCATCTCACCTGGTCCGTTTACAATACATCCCATAATACCGATTTTTAATCCTTTAAGGTGTGCTGTAGCAGCTTTTACCTTAGCAATAGTCTCTTGAAGATCATAAAGAGTACGTCCGCATCCGGGGCATGATATATATTCGGTTTTGCTTGTGCGTACTCTTCCGGCTTGAAGTATGCCAAAAGCAGTAGCATCAACCTCTTCAATATCAATATCCCCCTGATTTAAAAGGAATATACCATCGCAAAGCCCGTCGAATATTAGTGGACCCATATCTGCAGCAGCCTTCAGTTGCATATCCTCTTTATCATTTTCATTTTGGAAAAGAAATATGACAACAGGATTCAATAATCCTTCACTCATCATTTCATGAATCATAGCTCTATATTCACCGACACGATTGGTATGGTTACTTTGAGCAACGACAACAACTTCAGGATGTAGTTTAAGTGCCGCTATAACCTCCTCATTCATTGCCATATATGGTAGGAAAAGGAACTTAATAGGAGCATTGTTGTGATGAAGTTCTATCATCTGTTGATAGTTGAATGCCGGATATACATTATCCATGCTCTCATCCCAAGCAGTATAATCCAC
>JAEZKJ010000115.1 GCA_023415545.1 Bacteroidota bacterium | reverse complement strand
ACCTTCTTTATCCATACCAAAAGCATTCCAAGAAGCAGGACGGAAAATTTGATCTTCATCAACATTATGCATACACACAGGAATGCGAAGCATAGAAGCCAATGTGATAAGATCGGCACCTATATGACCATAACTGATAGCACCATGGTTAGCACCCCAATTATTCATAACCGAGTATACATCTTTAAATGCTGGTTTATCACACAAGCGAGGAACAAACCAAGTTGTTGGCCAAGTAGGATCAGTACGCATATTCAACACATCGAATATCTCTTTTTCTACATCTACAGTCCAACCTTCAGCTATTTGTAGCACAGGGCCTAATCCCTTAACCATATTTAAGCGCGACATAGTAACAGGCATACCACCTTTAGAGAGGAAGTTACTTGAGAAACCACCTCCACGGAAGTAATCCCTATCAGCAGGAGGCCAACAAGTAGCTTTCAAACAAGCTTCAACATCCTCCTGTGTCATTTCCCAACAAGGTTTCATGCAGTGTTCACCTTGTGCATTTATACTTTCACCTGTAGCATCGAGTGTAGTTGCTCCCGAGTTAATAAGGTGAATCATTCCACCTGAAGCAAGTCCAGTTAATTCTTTACCTGTAACTCGTTTCACAGCTTCCGGACTCCAATATGTACGTACGTCACTAAACATCTGTCCACATCCTGTAAGCAGGTTACCGAACAACATCGCAACAGCGTTACAAGCATCATTTTCTGTAGCTAAAATGTAAGCCTCACGAATACCATTCCAATCAAAAGTACTGCAAAGCAATGCTTCTGAGAAGTCTCCATTTGGTTTCCAGTCTGTCCACTGACGTTGTCCTTGGAATCCTGCAGCAATGGCATTGTGACCTATAGCCTCCTCTTTGAAACCCTGTTCACGAAGTTTTGGATTGCCGTGCATAAGGTCACGAATAATAAGAGTCATTTTAACAACAAACTCCCAATCAGCATCTTTCTGTTCGCGTGTTTTCTGACGTTCAGGACGATTCTTGTCCCAACCCTCATTCACTTTACAGAACTTCTCTGTCCATGCCATGGCCTTTTTATATTCTTCTTGGTCATAAATACCCTCATCCATACGGCGAAGTATTTCTGTCTCATCTACGCTTTCGTTGCGCATACCCAAAAACTCTTGGAAGAAATTCTGATCAACTATACTACCTGCTATACCCATACATTGGCTACCAACAGAGAGATAACTTTTACCACGCATCTGAGCAACAGCAATAGCTGCACGAGCCCAACGCAATATCTTTTCTGAAACATCGGCAGGGACTGTATTATCATCTAAATCCTGAACATCATGTCCATAAATACCAAATGCTGGTAATCCTTTTTGAGCATGACCGGCTAAAACAGCAGCCAAGTATACAGCTCCAGGACGTTCAGTTCCATTAAATCCCCATACAGCCTTTGGCCAATGTGGATTCATATCCATAGTTTCAGAACCATAGCACCAGCAAGAGGTAACCGAGATAGTAGCACCTACCCCTTCACGTTCAAACTTATCAGCACATGCTGCACTTTCAGCTACGCGACCTATAGTTCCATCTGCTATCACACATTGTACCGGAGTACCATCTTTATACTTTACATTATTTGATATCAATTCGGCTACTGCCTTAGCAAGATTCATAGTCTTTTCTTCTAAGCTCTCACGAACACCACCTTGACGACCATCTATAGTTGGTCGGATACCAATTTTGGGATATTTATTCATAATATAAGTTTTTTAAATTATTACACTAACATTTTTTATTTTACAAAAATAGATTTTAATGAAATAATTGAACTTCACGATATCGTTCACTTTTTGCACTATATCGACATATACTATAATATTTTAATTCATAAAGTTGGATATTGAAAATTTTGAAGGATCAATTTTTTATAGTTGTTCTGTTATAGAAAATATAATATATTTGAACCTTAAAGGATAGAAAATTACAGCATAAATGAAGTGATATTGCTTAATTAAAAGTTGATATCTAAACAAAGTATTAATTATCAATTAGGAATTTAAATCTATATTATGAACAACAATATTGATCAAATGCATTTTCTTGTTCTTAAAATAGGAGAAGCACATTGTAATAGTAATTGGAATTATGATAAAGTATGTAGCCCATTTACACGTATCTACTACGTCACTAATGGACATGCTAAAGTAGTTTTACCTAATAAAGTGCAAGAGTTAAACCCTGGTTGTATGTATATAATTCCTCAATTCACTCCCCATAGTTGTATATGCAATGAGGAATTTAGCCATTACTATATTCATATATATAATGAGTCGGATTATAATATTTTTGATGATTGGATTCTTCCTACAGAAATTACTGCTGATATTAATGTATTGAATAATATTAAACGATTATGCCAACTATGCCCAAGCATGGAGTTACAGCATTTTGAACCACAATCGTATGACAATAACCTGACACTTTCACAAAGTGCTATAGCAAGTAAGTAAAGAAAATTTGTTGATAGAATTGAGTCGCGTGCTATTATCTATATTCTACTCTCATATTTCATGCGAATGGCACATCCAAAATCAAGTAATAAAGACAGACGAATTGAGGGCGTTCTGAATTTTATAAACAACAATATAGGTAATAAAATATCTATTGATTATCTTGCCGATATGGCATGCGTATCTAAAGATTATTTGATTCGTCTTTTTAAAAAAGAGATGCATATGACCCCACTATGCTATATTAATAAAAGGAAAATAGAAAAGGCTCAAATAAGACTTGTCACTGAAGCTACTTCAATTAAAGAGATTGCATATCAATTAGGTTTTGAAGAGCAAGCATATTTTAATAGGGTCTTTAAAAGTTTCACCGGATTGAGTCCAATGGTTTATCGAAAAAATAACTAACTATATATCAAACAAATAAGTAAAGGTAATAGTTATAACTCTTTATAACATATTACCTTTACAATTAATAAAAATATACTTATCTTATTAATCTAATAATTCATTAATAAATATTATTCATTGGAGCTCTTTTTTGTGGTAATAAGTATTACTCCTTCTTTAGCTTTATCACCAAATTCTTTTATAAATTTTTCTATTGAAGGACCTTGCTTTAATACAGAAATATTGTCTATAGTATTAGGATTTAAATCCTTCATAGATTCATTGCTAACCTCTTTACCAT
>JAEZKJ010000075.1 GCA_023415545.1 Bacteroidota bacterium | reverse complement strand
ATAATGGAGGATTCGGTCGCATTCACTATCTCCCCACCATGGTTTAGAAGTTGGATAGCTTATACTTTATATATTCTTATTATTATGGTATTGATATACTATATCTATTCATATTTTAGCAAGAAATTTAAGCATCAAAAACAGGAGTATATTCAGATTGCTGATCAAAAAGATCAGCGAATTAATTTGCTTGAACAGGAGAAATTAGAGAGAGAGTTAATATATAAATCAGATGAACTGATTCGCTCATCATTGAATATTGTTAGGAAAAATGAGATTCTTGAAAAGATAAAAAAAGAGGCTGTCGGGTTAAATAACTCAATAACTGACTCCTCGATAATGGAGATAAAAAGAAAAGTGTTCAGATTAATAGCACAGATTGATGATAATATAGCACATGATGAAGATTTGAAGAAATTTCAAGAATCTTTCGACTCTGTGAATCATGATTTCTTCCGTCTGCTTTCTGAAAGGTATCCTGAGTTGACTAAACGCGACAAGTTATTATGTATTTATATAAAAATGGATTTGCAGTCAAAAGAGATAGCACCTCTTTTAAATATAACAGTTCGAGGGGTTGAGATTAGCAGATATAGGCTTCGTAAAAAGCTTATGCTTGAAGATAGGGAGAACTTATTGGAATTCCTTCAGAAAATATCTTGATATCCAACATTCTCCCTAATATCTTTCTATTTGTGGTTTATGCATTCTCCTTTTAAATACCATTGGTAAAGAAGGTGAATGCCTTCATCAATCTCTATTTTGTGATGCCATCCCAGTCGGTGGAGTTTTGTTACATCAGTAAGTTTTCTTAAGGTGCCATCAGGTTTAGATGTATCCCATAACAGTTCTCCCTTGAAATCTATCTCCTTCATAATCTTCATGGCAACCTCTTTAATAGATATCTCTTTACCCGTTCCCACATTGATATGACAGTTACGTATCTCGATGATACCATCTTCATTCTTAATGTTTGGATCGTAGGTGTCTTTAAAATCTACATTAAGTAGTACATGTACACTGGCATCAGCCATCTCTTCACTCCAAAGGAATTCACGTAATGGCTTTCCCGAGCCCCATAGTGTAACCGACTCAGCAGTTATTCCATAGTGAGATAATACTTTAAGGATATCTTCTTCACTCGAGCTACCATTTACAGTGTACTTAATGCCATCTTTTGTCATGCTCACAGGACGTAACTCAATATCTTTACGAAGAGCATCCCACATGTTTTCGTTAAGACATTTAGCAAGATATATTTTTCGTATCATTGCAGGAAGAACATGACTTTTTTCAAGATGGAAATTATCATTAGGGCCATAGAGATTCGTAGGCATTACAGCAATGTAGTTTGTCCCATACTGAATATTGAAACTCTCACACATTTTCAATCCTGCAATCTTTGCTATGGCATAAGGTTCGTTTGTATATTCCAGTGGAGAAGTTAGCAAAGAATCCTCTTTCATTGGTTGTTGAGCATCACGAGGATATATACATGTGCTTCCTAAAAAGAGTAACTTCTTCACATTGTGTTTAAAACTCTCACCGATAACATTCTGTTGAATCTGTAAGTTCTGGTATATAAAGTCAGCACGGTCGTATAGGTTTGCCATTATACCCCCCACATGTGCTGCTGCAAGTACAACAGCATCAGGTTGCTCCTTATCGAAAAACTCTTTTACAGCAACGGCATCAAGAAGATCTAGCTCTTTATGACTTTTTCCAACAAGATTGGTATATCCTCTTTTCATGAGGTTATTCCATATTGCTGAACCCACTAATCCATTATGTCCCGCAACAAATATTTTTGAATCTTTATCTAACATCTTACTCCTTCTCCATCAATGCTTTCATATGAAGCTTTTTAACGAATTTCATATCATGCTTCACCATAATTTTCACCAACTCTTCAAATGAGGTCTTTCTAGGATTCCATCCTAACAGCGTCTTAGCCTTTGTAGGATCTCCCAATAGTTGTTCTACCTCAGCAGGGCGGAAGTATTTAGGATCAACCTCAACAAGAACTTTTCCTGTTGCTTTGTCTGTTCCCTTCTCATCAACACCCTCTCCACTCCATTCAAGTTCTATGCCAACTTCAGCAAATGCAAGAGTAGCAAACTCTCTTACAGTATGATATTCACCGGTTGCGATGACGAAATCTTCAGGAGTATCATGTTGTAGAATCAACCACATACACTCCACATAATCTTTAGCATATCCCCAGTCACGAAGCGAGTTAAGATTTCCAAGGTATAGCTTATCCTGAAAACCCTGTGCTATTCTGGCAGCAGCAAGAGTAATTTTTCGTGTCACGAAAGTTTCACCTCTTCTTTCACTCTCATGGTTGAATAGAATACCATTTACAGCATACATACCATAACTTTCGCGATAGTTTTTGGTAATCCAGAATCCATACTGTTTAGCAACACCATATGGTGAGCGAGGATAGAATGGGGTAGTCTCTTTTTGTGGAACCTCCTGTACCAAGCCGAAAAGCTCGGATGTGGAAGCTTGATATATTTTTGTTTTTTTCTCCATTCCCAATATTCTTACAGCCTCAAGCATACGTAGTGTACCTATGGCATCGGTCTCGGCAGTATATTCAGGAACATCGAATGACACCTTTACGTGACTTTGTGCAGCCAGATTGTATATTTCATCAGGTTGTGTCTCCTGGATAATACGAATCAAAGAACTTGAGTCGGTCATATCTCCATAATGAAGGTTAACAAGCCTCTCTTTTTTCATATCTCTTACCCACTCATCAAGATATAGATGCTCTATTCTGCCTGTATTGAAGGATGATGATCGACGAAGTATTCCGTGAACTTCATATCCTTTATTAATAAGGAATTCAGCAAGGAATGAGCCATCTTGTCCATTTATGCCGGAGATTAATGCAACTTTCTTCTTTTCCATTTTTCTAAATTTAAAATTTGGTAAAATACAATATACAATCTTTACTTTTAATTATTAGTTTGCTACTGTTTAGCTTTTCAATATCAAATTTCGCTGGCATTTCAAAAATACCAAACTGTTTTAGTTTATCAATATCTTTAATATTACCATTACTATCTTTAACATTATCGATAGTGATGATATCACTCTCTTTATTCATTCGTCCAATATAGTTACAGGGACTCTCGCCTTTGTTGTTTAACTCAATACAGTTTCGCTCTATGCAGATGAAAATTCTCTTTGGAGCCATCTCTTCACCGTTACTATATTTTATAAGCGTCATTTTCCACATACCATCCAAGTCACCATTTATTGGAGGCTTATCGCACGATATCATCATTAAAATGAGTGACAAAATAAATAGAAATCTTTTCATTTTCCTCTCTTACAATTGAAATTAATATTTCCTACTTTTTTTATTGTCATCATTCCTCCAAAGTTATCACCTGTAACTTTGCCCTTGTCATAAGCCGCAGCAGCCGAGAAAGTCCAACCTTTCAATGATGAAGGCGAGTATGAAACCTCAAACATACTATTAATCTGTCGCTCTTTCTTATCGAACGGATTATTATATGTACCGAAATTATCTGTTAATGTGAACAAAGCCCTATATTTTATGCAACTCATTGGAGTTCCTGTTATACCAATATGGTAACCTTTCACTCTGTTATTCAGAAACGAAATTACACCATTATTATATATAGGCGATGTAAGAAGTGGAGTACCCAATGCCATGCCATGGTGATGCCAAGCCAAATAATTCCCATTATTATAATAACTATCTTTACCCATAATTACAGTAGGAATTCCTGACCATCCCTCATTTTGTATGCTTGCAGTCTGACGTTTGCTATTTAGGAACTCAAATACTGCTCCATCAATCCACGCCTTTTTTTCACTTTTTATCTCCAATCCCACTAAACCATCTCTCCAAGGACCATATCCAAAAAACATACCGCTACCATCTTCAAACATATGCTGATAGTAAGTTTTAATAAGATATTTATTAAACTTGAAGTTTAATGCCAAATTCCAGCTTCCCAAATGATTTCCCAGTGCATTTATCTGTTCTCCCTGTGAGGATAGCTTCCCACCACCACTACCTACAATAACTCGTAGATAGTCGGAGAAGTGATTAGGCATCTTCTCAACAAAATTATCATCACCCTTTCTACATTTTGAGCCTCCAAACTGTACCGCATGGCTAAAACCTACCTCCAATTCAAGAGGAAATTTCTCCATCTTTCCAAATTTCAAAAAAAGTTCTTTTCTATGTGAAATTACATTCTTTGTGTAGTATGAGCCTTTTTTTACAAATGTCCTTTGCCAATCACTATCAGTAAACCATCCGAAAGAGAAATATCCTTTAATTTTCACCCAACTATCTGTTAATGGTACCGGAGCGTAACTGTTAAGACCTATTTTAACTCTTGGAACAGGTCGTGAGTTAATTCCTTCAATTAAATCACCCGATGATAGTTTGGTATTTATGATGTATGGTTGATTCTCTTTACTTCCTACCGATAAAAATAATCGTTTATATGTAATATCTGCATAAGCTTGTTGAATAATGAAATCGGCGTCACCTCCACTCATTGCAGCTATTTCAACACCACCTTCAATGTTCCAGTTCTGTGATATAGATTTTTTATATTTTGTTGAAACCGATAATACTCCCCAATTATTCTTTATTGATGATAGTCCATATCTATTTGCGGTGAACCAAAAAGGTGAATAATCACCATTTGATAGAACCAAGCTTGATTCTACTTTATATGATAAACCTTGAAAACCATTCGAGTATAGATTTATAGATATTAAGGATATTAAAAATATCAGTACTATTCTGATACTTGACATATTTAAACTATTTATTTTATGCAAATCTAGCTATTTTTTCTTTCTAATAGTCTCTTTTTTAAAATTAACTCTCTCTATTTTATATAAGTGTTATTTACTTAAAATAGAGTAATCACATTGATTGGTTAAATATAATTAATTATAATTTTTAAAAAAGTTATTTTTAATACCATTGATATTTATGAATTGAACATAAATAATTAAAAATAGTATTTGGAAATGCCTTTAAAATATTCCTTCATTTTTATCTAAGTAAAGATATGCAATTATATTTATCTTCCTATTTTTATTTTCTCATTTTTCTTCCTTACAAAGAGCATGTTTTCAATATCTTACTCATCGAATATATATTAGTTTTTAAGTCGGGTAAGAGTATGAAATAGCTAATTTTGTCCGTTTATCAAACAAAACTAATTGAACCATGATAATTATTAACAATGAGCTTTTATACTCTTTATCAATCCAGGCAAAAGAGAATAGTGTTCTTCTGGCAAAATATAACTTTCAAAATCCTGAAATTAGCACATTAAATAAAACATTAAAGGTTATGGAAAAGGGGTGTGTTACCTCTGTTGAGCACCATAACGCTGGTACGTTGACTATATTGTTACTTAAAGGCAGATTAAAAGTTAATTTTTATAATGCCGATAAAGGGATGAGTGAAGAGATATTCCTTGATCCAAAAGTTGGGATTTATGGCATCGACATAAGTGAGGAGAGATGGTACAATATCGAGGTTCTCGATGATAACACGGTAGTTTTTAAAATTAAAACAATAGAGTTATGTGCGGAATAGTAGGATACATAGGGAATCGAGAGGCATATCCAATATTAATTAAAGGTCTTCATCGATTGGAGTATCGTGGATATGATAGCGCCGGAGTGGCGATAATAAATAAATCAAATCAATTAAATGTTGTAAAAGCGCAGGGAAAGGTTAGTGATCTTGAAACTGCCTCTCATGGAAAAGATACAAATGGCTCGTTAGGAATAGCACACACACGCTGGGCTACCCATGGTGTCCCATCGCAGGTAAATGCCCATCCGCATATTTCGCAAAGTGGTGATATTACCCTTGTACACAATGGTATAATTGAAAATTACGCCACATTACGTACTCAACTTATCGAGAAAGGTTATACTTTCAAGAGCCAAACTGACACTGAGGTTTTGGTACAACTAATAGAGTATATTCAGACAAAACATAATACTAATCTTGCTGCTGCAGTAAGGATAGCTCTTCATAAGGTAATTGGTGCCTATGCTATTGTCGTTATCGATAACAAAGAGCCTAATTCATTGGTTGTTGCTCGAAAGTCTAGTCCTCTAGTCGTTGGTATCGGTGTGAATAATGATGAATTTTTTGTTGGCTCCGATGCATCGCCTATTGCCGAATATACAAAGAAAATGATCTATCTCAAGGATGATGAGGTGGCCGAGTTAAAAAGAGGAGAGGAGATAAAGATCACTAATTTGAATAATGACAAGGTCGAAATCTGCATTCAAAATGTAGAGATGAATTTAGGTCAACTTGATAAATCGGGCTATCCTCACTTCATGCTTAAAGAGATTTTCGACCAACCGGATTGCTTGACCGACTGTATGCGAGGTCGTCTTCTGCCACATTATAATAAAATCGTTCTCTCTGCTGTCACTGATTACCGTGAAAAGCTGTTGAATGCCCGACGATTTATTATTGTTAGCTGTGGAACCAGTTGGCATGCCGGGCTTATTGGCAAGCAACTCATCGAGGAGTTTTGCCGTATTCCCGTCGAAGTAGAGTATGCGTCCGAATTTCGTTACCGAAATCCTATAATTTATAGTGATGATGTAGTCATAGCAATTTCACAAAGTGGCGAAACTGCCGATACCCTTGCAGCTATTGAGTTGGCACGAAAAGAGGGTGCCATGGTTTTCGGAATCGTTAATGCTGTGGGCTCAAGTATCTCCCGCAACACCGATTCGGGAGTGTATATACATGTTGGTCCTGAGATTGGTGTTGCTTCTACAAAAGCATTTACCGGTCAGGTAACAGTGTTGACTCTTCTAGCTGCAGCCCTAGGAAAAGAGAAAAAGTGTATTGATAATCAATATTTCAACTCAATAATCGAGGAGTTGAATCAGATACCCGACAAGATGCGTGTAGTATTGAAGAAAAATGAGGAGATAGAGAATCTCTCGAAAACATTTACTTATGCACACAATTTTCTCTATTTAGGTCGTGGATGGGATTACCCTGTTGCCCTGGAGGGTGCTTTGAAGTTAAAGGAGATAAGTTATATCCATGCCGAAGGTTATCCTGCTGCTGAGATGAAACATGGACCTATTGCCTTGGTCGATTCCGAGATGCCAGTAGTATTTATCGCACCACATCATGATCTATATAAAAAGATTATTAGTAACATGCAGGAGATAAAGGCACGAAATGGAAATATTATTGCCATTGTAACAGAAGGAGATACTGAAGTGAAGCAGATTGCCAAGACGGTAATAGAGATTCCAAATACATTACCTTGTCTTTCACCTCTGCTTACTGCAATACCTCTTCAACTTCTTGCATATCATGTGGCTGTGCAAAAAGGACTTAATGTTGATCAACCTCGAAACTTGGCCAAGAGTGTTACTGTGGAGTAGTATTTACCTTATTTAAATATTTCTCGTAAGTATCACGAAGTTTTTGATCATATTTGTTCTCTTTGTACTCTTTACCATTGTAAAGTTTGGCGAATTCGCTCCACTGGTGATTGTTGAGCAATGGTAATATACCGGCATTGACAATATAATTTAGCGACAGTCGCAGTTGTGCAGCTTCACTTTCATTCATCTTAGTAACGAATCCATCTATGGTGGATTCATTGCAAAGAGGAAAGTTGAATCCCATTATTTGGAACATGCCCCATGAAGTTGAACGAAGAGCGGCAACTTTATTTATCGATTGAGCCATAGTCAATCTCAAATATTCAGCCGTCCCACCACGGTATTGATTCTTATCCCATTGAGGATAAACGATATTTGGAAATTTCTCACCATAAGGAGCAGGATTTATGCCTGCTCTTTTTAATTCTCTCCAGAATACATGTCCTTCAAAAAGTATTACAGCTCTTCCATTATCTATAAAACCACCTTTACCACCTGTTTCTACTTTGCAAAGTGTTTTCAATAGCAATGCATCGATGTGATACTCTTTTGCGATATCACAAAAATCACTTTCATTAAGTTTAGTCATAATAAACATTTTGATTTTTTAAGTGATTCTTTCTATTAAAAAGATGATAAACAATAGTGTGATTTTTATCATATTTATTAATAGAGAGAAGTTGTTAAGGTTATAGTTTATAATATGATAACAAATGAAAGTATATAATTGTTTATTTTTTTTGTTTTAATCTATAAATTTTTCAAAATCAGCTAAATATTTATTTACTCAAATTTTGCTAATGTATATAATTGTAATATATTTGTTGATGATTTTGGTTGAAGCACTACTACATAAAAAACTATGACTTAATTGAATCTCGAGTCACGACAAAAACAGAAGTAGCTACTGGAATTTATACAACAAAACACATCGCAAAGAAGTCACCGGAGTGACTTCTTTTTTTTATTTTTTTCTATTTCTTAGTAAATAAGAAACCTGTTTTCATCCCATTGAATGAGCTTGATAGAGAACTTAAAGCTGTTATTGTGCTATTTGTTGTCAAGCTTGATGCCTTCTGTAGTATATCGAGTAGCTTTGAAGTGTCGAAAGTTATAGCCATCTCATTTGCACCAACAGTAACAAAAGCATTGATAATATTTATACCTGTTGAGCTGGTAATGACAATTTTATTATTGTTCTTATCATAAGTGTAACTTCCTTGGTACTCTTTTCCTTTAAAGCTGTATGTACATGTACCATTCTCGTTGAACACAAAAGTTATTGTACCACTATCTATACCCAACTTTTTATAATATGGTTCAATCTTATTTACTACGCTCTGACTAGCCAATGAACCACCTGCTTTAGCAAGTAAGTTTTCACTCTCAAACTGTATTACAGGTTTCGAGTAACTCCATGTACCAACTATCGAAGCCGATGATGTGAGGGCGTTTGTCAACTTGCCAATAAGTGCACTAATAGTGCTTCCACTATCTGTAGACGAGTTTGTTGTCTCTGTGTTCTGTTTATTATTGTTTATCACATTTTGAGCAATCGATCCCAATAGTGTCTCCCCCAATGATGTGTTTTGTGTTGTTGTCGTTGCGTTGTTACTTGTTGCGCTATTTCCTGTAGCTCCACCACAACCTGCTAAAATTATTGACATAGCAACAGGTGCTATGATTTTTAGTTTTGTTATTTTCATTATTGAATAGATTAGTTAAAATTGTTTTTAAATTTATTTCATCTATTACAAAGATAAAACATAATTGATTAAAATTAAAGTATTGTCACCCTTTCCGAAAGAGTAATTAATTAGAATTTAACTTCAATTTTCTTTCCTTTATAAATTATAGATGTTGACTTATAACTATCAGCGCCCTTTCCCTCTACAATAATAATTTTCATAGGAATCTCTTTCGCCATATTTTCTAATTTACCCTCTCTCTTTCCAATGATAAGTTTTTTCTCTTTATCACTCCACACAATATTTATATTCGAAAACTCTCCGTTTTTGTAAGCAAAATCTACGCCATTGTCATTGTATATTTTTGTCGATGCATCGGCACCTGGATAAACTCTTATCTCAAGGGGTGAAGAGTTTAGCTTAGTAGTCGACTTAATGCTATCTGTAAGAGCGATAATGCTACCTCTTTGAACAAAAACGGGAATATCCTCCAACTCTATACCTTTACATATAGTAACTCCATCCTTGTATTGAGTGCCATTGAAAAAGTCTACCCAACCTACACCATTCTTTGGCAGATAAACCGGCCACTCTTTCGCACCTTCACTCACTACAGGAGCAACAAGTAACGATGGACCAAACATAAATTGATACCTCTTCTCAAGAGCCTCTTTGTCATCGGTGAAAGCCATCATCATTGTCCTCATCATATTTCCACCATTTTCACTTACCTCGCGAGCTTGGTTATATATATAAGGGAGCATACGATATCTCAGGTCCAGATATTTATGTGCTACTTTCTCCACCTCGGGGCCATAATTCCAAAACTCTGTATCCGACATATATCCATGCACACGCATCAAAGGCAAAAAGGTTGATATCTGTAGCCATCTTATCAGTCTCTCATGATAAGCTTTATCCACATACTGGTTTTGTGGACGGAAAAAACCACCTGCATCATAAGTCCACCAAGGCAATCCTGTAGATATTAATCCTAATCCTGCTGTGATCTGTCTTCTTAGTGTCTCAAAGTCATTACCTACATCACCCGACCATACAGCAGCGCCATATCGTTGTATACCCGAAAAGCCACATCGTGTTAAAATCATCGCTCTTCTATCAGGTCGGTCATTTATCGAGCCCTCATATACTGTTTTATTAACAAATAGAGGATATATATTTCTATATACTTCACCCGCTATTGTGTTGCCAGCAACATATCTGTTTTGCAAATCATCATTCTCAGGCTCTGTAGCATCTTGCCACCATGCATCAATACCATAAGGCATAAGCAGTCGTTGGCTGAACTCTTTCCAATATTTTTTAGCTGCTTCGGGGTTAAAAAAGTCCACCCAAGTGGTGTTTGGTATGAAATATCCATTTGCAGCCATCTCTTTTCCCACTTCACTGTTAAGGTCTATCTTAGACCATACCGAGAGCATTAAACGTATATCATCTCTGTGAAGTGAATCGACCAGCTGTTTTGGATCAGGATAAGCTTGTGCGTCAAACTTCATCGCATTCCATCCATGTTTACCCCAATATTGCCAATCTTGAACAATCATGTCGATAGGGTAGTTCTCATCTCTGAAACGTTTCGCTGTTTTTAGTATCTCATCTTGTGAATGAAAACGTTCGCGGCAATGTATATATCCCAAAGCCCAAAGAGGCATCAATGGAGCCTTCCCGGTTATTTCACGATACGAAGAAATTACATTCTCAGGTTTACCTATATATAAGGTGAAATCTACAGCCTGCGCAACAGGTGATGAGAATGTAGTAGTATCATCAATCTTTTTAAAGTATAGCGTAGGAGTGTCACCACGATCAGCTTGACAAGTTAGCTTATGTATACCTTTTTTGAACCTGTAAATTTTCGATGTAGTAGGAGGCAACCATATATTATGCATATCAATAACAGTATCTTCATCGATGATAAGGTTATGACTGCGTGCCATCTTCTGTCCCATATCCAAAAGAAGAGCATAATCACCCTCCTTCTCAATATTTATCTCACCTTGAAATGTATTCGATAAAATCTCAGCCTTTTGGTTACCTTCGCTTGTGGTTTGATCAACAACACTCTTTTTCGCAGGCGAACTGCTTCTAACAAGTGTCACGCTGTTGGTGCAAGGGTTAAAATCTGTAAGTCCATAGTTGTTCCACTGCAACCCATATCCTCTATCCGATATTATCATCGGCACAGATATTTGACTGTTCACCTGAGTTAGTCTTCTTGATAATCCTCTAACATTAAGGTAGCCATCCTGAAACTCTCCCAATCCATTAATGAATTCATTATCGGGGGAGAAGAAGGAGAGCTCAGCTTTTTGTGTACTCTTCCCTTGCACTTCAGCTGGAGATAGCGACATTTTTACACCTGTAAAAATAGGTTTTCCTTCACTATCTTTTACAACCAAATCACCACTGTTTTTATCAACCTCAACACTCATTCTATCTACTTTCACAATTACTTTCCCACTGTTCTCGGAAGATGAATATTTTACCTTCTTACTACTCTCAATGTATACATATTCGGGCAGTAGTGTCGACTTCTCATTTGTCAGTTGGAAACGTATAGCCGTTTGGGACATAGGAGTGATTGTCAATTTCCCTTGAGGGATATTCATTTCAACCTTCTCCTGATACGCATAACAGTACCCTCCGAAAAGTGATAACGATAGGGTTAAACATAAGGTTTTGAATATGTTTTTCATAATATTTTGTATTTATTTATAAGGTGCTGTTCCGTATCTCAAGATTACTGTTTATCACTTCATGCACTATCTCATCATTACCATTTATCTGTTGCAGTAGCAATTCGCATGCTCTTTTACCCATCAAAGTGGTATTGTGACGAACAGCAGTAAGTTTAGGCTCAACATATTTGGCATGAGCCTCATCTGTATATCCTATAAGCTGTATATCTTGAGGTATTTTTAAGCTCTTACTTTTTATCGCTTCCATAGCCGAAAAGGCCAGAGTGTCGTTCATTGCCAATATTGCATCGGGAGGATTTGGAGAATCAAGAAGATCCAGAGTATCAATCATTCCTGTATTATACTCCATCTCGTGGCAAACCACCAGTTGGGGATCTATCTCCATGTTCATCTTTTTATGTGCATTAAGATATCCATGTTTTCTCTCGGCAACAATGTTAAGTTGATTCGAACCACCAAGAAAAGCTACTCTCTTAGCCCCTTTCTCGATCATATATTTTGTTGCTCTATAAGCCGATTTAGAATCATTGGATGTTACTGTCGAGAATATTTCGGGCATACATACTCTATCATAAAGAACAACTGGGACTCCCCACTTTTTAAGGTCACTGAAATGGTCATAGTTTGTTGTACTCTGTGATACACAGGCTAAAATACCATCAACACGCAGGTTAAGCATATTTTGCAGAGCTCTTTTCTCATTTTCATACTCCTCGTCGGATGATATAATGATACTGAAATATCCATTCTCCTGTGCACATTTCTCTATACCTTTTAATATTGATGAGAAAAAGTGTGTTGCTATATCAGGTACAATTACTCCAATGATATGTGTAGAATCACCTTTCAAACTTATTGCGAAGGGATTAGGATGGTAATTCATTCTGTCGGCAACCTCTTGTACTCTTTTTCTTAAGGCTTCACTCACCCCTGGCAAACCTTTCAAGGCTCTACATACCGAAGGTACCGAAACACCCAGTTCTCTTGCTATCTCTTGTTGCGAAACATATCTTTTTTTATCGTTTGTCATATTTATTAAGGTATATGCCACTAATATAGTGAATTATTCTATAAAAATGACATATTTTTTAATAACGAAAACCATTACGTTGTAATTACTTTTTTATCTGTTTTTTTATTTGCTATAATTATTCATATTTGTACTTTTAGCTTTGTATAATCAATGTGAATAAAATAAATCCGAATACTATGAATTTAGTAAAACTTTTCTCTGCCATAGTGCTGAGCAATCTATTTCTCTCTTCTGTCAATGCCTCTGTCGATGTAGTCTCACCAAATGGCAAAATTTGTGTAGATGTCATCAATGAGTCGGGTGTACCTTATCTTATGATAAAAAGTAAAAGTTTAAAAGGTGATCTACCTGTCAGCAAAGTGCGTCTTGGATTAAACATTCAAAACTCCACTACCAATCAGTGGAAAGTTGGTGAGCCAACATCTGTAACACTTCATAAGGATGATTACAACATGATTTCGGGAAAGAGAAGTCACTGTACCAATCAGGCAAATGTGGCTACATGGTCATTATCTGCTAACGATAACACAATAAATGTAGAGGTTCGAGCATATAATGATGGTATAGCATTCCGCTATCTTGACAACGATACAACAAAAAAAGTCATCTCCGAAAATACTTCATATCTGATTGCCGATGGGTTGACTCGTTGGCAACAGCCTTACGACCCGTTTGGTTATGAGGATTTCTATGAAAAACGTACCGATGGTAATGCCATAAAGAATAGAAATAAAACTGTCAATCAGTGGGGTTACCCTATGCTTGTTAAATCGAACGATGGTATTTATACATTGATAACCGAGTCGGGTGTCAATCGTGGCGATTGTGCCTCATTACTGAATAATAAGGAAAATTTAAATGAGTATAGTGTAGAACGTGGCGATGTTCGTTTCAACAAACTTATGCCTGTCACCTCTCCATGGCGAGTGCTTATCATTGGTTCATTGAATGATATCGTTGAGTCAACACTTGTTACCGATGTTGCCGTGCCGAATGTTATTGGCGATGACTCGTGGGTAAAACCGGGAGCTGCTGCTTGGGTATATTGGGCTTACAATCATGGTTCAAAGGATTATGCAGTGGTAAAAGATTTCATAGATCTCGCTGCAAAGATGAAGTGGCCATATGTGCTTATCGATTGGGAGTGGGATGTCATGCAAAATGGGGGAGATGTTGAGAAAGCAATCAAATATGCTCACTCTTTAGGTGTGAAACCTATGCTTTGGTACAACTCATTAACTTCGTGGAGAGGTCCCGGAGCACCTGGCATGAATCGTGATATATTCAATAAAGAGTTCCGTGAGAAGGAGTTTGCTTGGCTTGCCTCGTTAGGTGTGGCAGGAGTAAAAATCGACTTCTTTAAGGAGGATGGCTCGGATATCATGAACTACTACCATGACCTTATGGATTGTGCAGCACGTAATAAATTGCTTATCAATTTCCATGGTGCTACAGTGCCACGTGGATGGAATAGAACATATCCAAACTTGATGTCGGCCGAGGCTGTTTATGGTGCCGAGTATTATAATAACACCCCACTATTGACCAACCGTGCAGCCGAACATAATACTGTACTTCCATTTACTCGCAATGTTGTTGGCTCAATGGACTATACTCCCGGAACATTCACCGATAGTCAACATCCTCATATTACAAGCGATGGTCATGAGTTGGCTCTATCATTCCTTTTTGAATCGGCTCTACAACATATGCCCGATCGTCCATCCTCATATGCATCACTTCCACAAGAGGTTCAATCACTTCTTTCCGAAACACCTACTGCATGGGATGATACAAAACTTCTTGCCGGTTCGCCTGGTGAAAGTGTTGTTATAGCACGTCGTAAAGGTGATATTTGGTATATCGCCGGAATCAATGGTAAAGATGCTCCACAGAAAATAGATTTCTCTTTCGAGCCACTGAAAGTCAAAAAAGGTGTGCTTTCTATTTACAAAGATAAAGACTCAGAGAAGGGACTAGAGATGGTAAAAGTCAATAAAATGCCTAAGAGTTATTCCATCGATTGTAAGGAGAGAGGTGGTTTTGTTATGAAGATTACAAAAAAGTAATAGTTTGGGATGAATAACATGCTAAACCGAAATAGTGGTTTTGTTAAGACGATTACTAAAAAGTAAAAGATTGAATATTAAATAAAGAGGCTGTGGAACCAATTTCCACAGCCTCTTTTCGCTTCTTCACATTTTCACATTTTCACTTTTTTTTTCATCTAATCATCTAATCATCTAATCATCTAATCACCTAATCATTTAATCATCTAATCATCTATTTATTTATAAATCTATTCCAATGTGACCATATCTACATAGTATCCGTGTCCCACACACAAGAAACCGGCCTGATCTTTTATAGCATTGAGTATATCCTGAGTCATCACTAACTCTTTCACACCATCACTGCTAAACTCAATCACCGATGTACCTGGAAGATCACTCCACCATCCTGTTACAGTACGTAACTGATGATATTCAGCAGCAGGATTTATAGAATAATATATTTTCAATATAGATCCCGGTTTCATCGAGTTGAATACATCTGTAGGAATCAAATTAAATGTTTTGTTTGGATTACCATCCGGGAAATCCCATGAAACATAGTGGTGACCTTGCCACAGAACAGTCTGTGAAGAGACAATAACTGTTTGTTCACTCTGCGTTTTATCACCAACATAGAAGAGCACATCCGTACCATCCGTCATCTTTCCGGTAAGTTTATACTCACCATCACTCAATGCAGGACATATTATAGCTATCTCCTCAGCTGTTTTCTTAGTGAACTCACTGATGTTTTGTGAATTGAATGTGAATGAAGCTATCTTGTTAAGGTTTATGCCTTTCATTATCCACTCTCTATTAGCATTTGTTCTATCTGCACCCGATACAATAAGAGCCGATTTGGTAACCTTCACTGTGTTTGCACCAAACTCGTTACCTTGTCCATCAACAAGTATAACTCGGTGTTCACCCTCAGCTACATCAGCAGGAATGGTGAACGTGATATGATCGACATCGAAAGTTACATCTGTAATGCTCTTTCCATCAATAATAACCGATTTCACAGCATTAAGATTATCACCATAAAGGGTAGCTAGAGATGATGGAGCAACAATTCTCTCAAATGATTTAGTTACTGCCCATGGGTCGCCGGTCAGTGGGTTTACCTGTACATAACCTTCACGGAAAGTAGATTTCCCAACAGTAGTTGTTGCCACCACTTTAAAGTAATATTTACCGGCTTTTAGCTCCATATCTATCTCTTTACCTTTGGCAACTACAACATTATCAATGAACCACTCCACTTCGGTAAAATCGGCAGGAGTGACAGTAAGTTTCATATTCAATCTTGCGTCACGGTTAAAGTTTGCCACAACAGGCAATGCACCATTCTCTCTATTTGGGAATGTAGGATCCAATATTCTTGGATCATCATCTGCAGTAGCCACCGAGAATGGCTCCTCTTTGCTACATGAAGTAAATAGTGTGTTCATCGACAGGAGTGCGAACAGAATGATATATATCTTTTTCATATTTTCTCTTGTTTATTCGTTGAATAGATTATTATTATTTATCCCACCATACCGGAGTGTTCCAACGATCCGAGCCCCCCATGCGGTCAAGAGCCTCCTGGTAACTAGCCTTGTTGTATGATGACTCCAAAACAGGATAGCAAAGACGTACAGGTATCTCAATACCACCTGTCAGGAACTGTCCATAACCATAATCGGCAGGAGATTTCAATCTTGGGAATCCTGAACGACGTTGGTTAGCCCAGCACTCTGAAGGGTTAGTGAAGTGGTGAATCCAAGCTTGAGTATTTATAGAAGCCTTTTTCACCTCATCAGTATAACCAATCTCATTTTTTGCCATGTAGGCATTGAACTCTTCATCACTTATAGGTTCGCAACCATAATTATCTGAAAGGAAATCCATCGCAGCTCTTACACCCTCTGAATAGACCTCCTCAACACTCTTTGAACTAACATTCCATCCTTTAAGTTTTGCCTCAGCTATAAGGAATTTCACTTCAGCCGATGTTATTACTACACCCAGGTTATTACCTTGAAGGAAGTTGTTTGCAAGTTTAGGTATCACCTCACGAGCAACAGTAGGATTTATTGAGCTATTTGTCTCTGCCATCTTCTTAAGAATGGCACTTTCGTAACCCGATGGCCAGTTATCCCATGAATATTCCCCTGGGACACGAGGCTGGAACTTAATATTGTTGGCTATCATCTCATCAGTAAGATCTACACGATTACTACTGCTTGTTGCACTCATCAAACCATCGAAATAGCAACGTGTGATGCGGAAAGTACGTGGATCGCTAGTATCATATAGCTGATTGAAGAATGTTGAACATATATAACTTGGGTTATTCGATGGGTCATTACCAAATAGCAATTGTGAAAGAGCATTACCTCTGAAATCAGTGTAAGCCTCTTGACCGAAGCTGAAAGCTATCTCCATATATTTTATCAAAGCATCATCTTCACTGTTCTCTATAACACCTGCAGGGTCAGCAATAGCAGCTTCAAATTCACTCTGTGCCTTCACAGGGTTTACATTCGAAATTCTCATGGCATAACGTAGACGAAGTGAATTGGCCATCTTCTTCCATCTATCCAAATTGCCATTGTAGATAACATCACCACTAACTTTATCACTGCTTGTACCGATATTTGCCGATGCATCAGCCAACTCGGTGAAGAAATCGTTGTATATATCCTCTTGAGTATCATACTTTGGCGAAAACTTACTCTCTATATATCCTTTGGCAGCCTCGCTATATGGCACGTCACCATAAACATCGGTTATCAATGACATTAAATATACCTTATATATTCTCAATACAGAGTTTATATTTCTCTTCTCTAAATCCTCACGTGTACGGTATTCGCCATCGGTGATATTCTTTATGGCATTAGGATAGAACGATGACCATATACGCATCATCTCACTATTGTCCTGGGTATGATGACCACCATAGTTGGTAGTGTTCCAGCATCCCATTAACTGTTGGTTGAAGGCATAAAGATAGTTACGGTATATCTCCACCATACCTAAATCGCCATAAGTCTGCAACTGTGCAGTGGTAAGCTGTGCATTAGCGTCTATAGTCGCAGCTTTGGAAGGATTGGTGTTCATGTTTTCCATGTACGAGTCACTACATCCGCTGAACATCATGCATGACGCTATCATTATTGTAATATATGATTTACTATATTTCATATTTTTCTCTTTTTATAGGTTAAACTTAGAACTTAACGTTTACATTCACACCATAGCTCTTTCGTGAAGGAAGAGAACCATACTCCAGACCCATACCTGTTGTATTGTTATAGTTTGAGTCAGGGTCTATGTTAGGAATGTTTTTCCAAACAATGAATGGGTTTCGTGCAACGAATGATATAGTAAGGCCGCTTATGCACTTTTTCAACCATGAATCAGGTACTCTATAGCTCAAAGTCAATTCACGACATTTCACATACGAGTTATCATATATGAACATTGATGGGGCATTACGACAAACGCTCATCCAGTAATCCTCGGGGTTCACATATATATCGTTTGGACGATATGTACCGTCACCATTTTCTATCACACCCGGAGCAATAAATCCTCCTGTAGGAGTCCAATCTGCTGATCCTTTTGCTAAACCTGCTGCCTGGCGAGCCTCCTCTGATTTGTACCACTCTTCACGACCTTGAAGTGTTTCGAGTGCTTTACCCGATTCGTAGGAAGCACGAGCAGACATTGAGTATAGGTCGCTACCCACTTTAACATCGAAAAGTGCTGATATAGCCAGGTTCTTGTATGTAAATGTAGTTGTCAATCCACCTGTCCAGT
>JAEZKJ010000128.1 GCA_023415545.1 Bacteroidota bacterium | reverse complement strand
CCATCCTGTTGGTTGAATAAAGTTACCCATCTCACACTCCATAAACAAAGTGTACGCATATGGACGCCATGGCCTTCCTAAATAGACTTTATCAACTCCGTTTGCTGCTGTTATTTTACATTTTTTAAAAACATATCCATATTTTACATCTTTAGGAGTAGATGCTGCTGTTATGTATGAATTTTTTTTGCAATGAATTGTGCATCCTTGAAAAAGAACTGTTGATGGTCCAAAAATGAAATCTGTAGTTCCCTCTATATAACAATGTTTAAAATACAAACGACTGTTATTTCCTCCGGTATAAATAGTATCTTGATTTCCTAGAAATCTACAATTGATGAATTGTAATTTGTCTCCCTCAGTATGTAGTGCAACTGCTTGTCCAAGTTCGGGAGCATTATTTTCAATAGTAATATTTTTAAATATTATATTGCATGCTTCCACTTTGACTGTAAAAGTCCTAAAAGTTCCCATTTTATTAATGTTAGCATGATCATCATAGGTTATAATTGTTTTATCGACATCTTCTCCAACAATTTCTATGTTCTCTAACCATGATGGAATTATCAGTTTCTCTTTATAAATTCCATTTTTCACATAAATAGTAACTTTATAATTCATAAACGCTCTTGTACTTTCAACAGCTTCTTGAATTGTTTTGAAAGATTTTGTTCCATCATGCGCTACTACTAATGTATCTTTTGATTGTGCAACTATCTGAAAACATATTAAAAGTTCAAAGAAGAATAACGTTATCTTTTTCATCTATATAAACTTATAAAGACAATTTTTTCCCATTCTATACTAGCCATAATGAAAGGAGCTACAGCCTTAGCATCATTTTCTCGAATAGTTTCATTTATATAGTAATTATAATCACCCATTCGATAATTACTACCTCCTAGTCCGGCTACAGCACAAGCTTGAATTATTTTAATATCGCCATTTTCTGTCTCACGAATGAAGTTTTTCAATATACCTTCATATCCTTTTTGAGCTACATTAATATAATCTTTAGGTATATATCCCTTACGAATTGCTTTTAGCAGAAAATAAACAAACATTGTAGAAGAAGAAGATTCAAGATAGTTTCCTTTATCACCACTCCTATCGATTACTTGATACCATACACCCGAATTATTATCTTGTCTATTCTTTATCTGAAGAGCCAATTTGTTTACAATGTTTATTATTGAATCTCTTCCCTCTTCATGAATAGGTATAAAATCGAGTACATCAACACAAGCCATTGCATACCATCCCATAGCCCTTCCCCAACAATGCTGAGACTGGCCTGTTATTTTATCTGCCCATTTTTCACGACGACTTACATCACAGGCATGACGATATAAGTCATTGACAGGGTCGTATGTGTGACGAGCAACAGTAACAAATTGATTTATTATATCTTTATAATCATTTACTTGATTATTTCTATATGCATATTCAGCATAAAAAGGCTGACCCATATATAATCCATCTAGCCACATTTGGTTTTCGTATATCTTTTTATGCCAAAATCCACCATCTCCATTACGTGGATGAGTATCTAATTGAGAGCGTAGGAGATTTAATGCTTTACGGTACTTATCATCTTTAGTTTGTTCATAAATTCTAAAAAGTATTTTACCTGAGTTTAATCGGTCGATATTATACTCCTCTAACTTATATGTTTTGATAGTACCATCGCAATTAATCATAGTATCGGCATAAGCTAATGCATAGTCATAATATTTTTTATCACCATATTGATCATAAAGATCTAGAAAAGCTTGCAATTCTAGTCCATGACAATAATCCCATTTCAATTTGTTTTGAAAATCAAGTCTCCATGACTCCGGAGTTCTATGCATTTCTGAATCAGCCATTCTTATCGACCAAGGCTTTATACTATTGTGCTGTGCTCTTGAAAACGTTATACTTAGTATAACAAGTAACATTATAAGAATATTTCTATGTGTAGTCATAGTTTTATTATTAAGTAAGAATAGCTTTTAATACAAATATATACTAAACTATATTTTTATATAGTCTATTTTTTGATTTATCATGTCTATTTTTTGATTAAAGTAAAAAACTTTAATTTTCAATTCTAAACCAATCAAAGTCACTCCATCCACCATCGTTAGTAACAATAGAAGGACGGTAACATACTATACCGACCTTTGCTCCAACCCATTTACCTTCTCTTACTTTAAAGGTATTTCCTATCAAATTATATCTATTACCATCTTTACTATAGGAAAAGATACAAGTGGGATTGTTATCATTATTTTTAAAAACAGCCCTTAGATATATAGGATTATTACTATCTACTTTTATACTCGCATGCTCAGTCTCTTTGTTACCTTTATCTGCATCTTTGCATGATAGTTGTGACAAATAAATACCATCCTCTCTATTTTCAATCATCATTGCAGCATAGTCAAGTCCCATTACTACTAACCCTGTTTTCTCTCCTATATATTTATCTGATGGTGAAAATTTTAGTTTCGTTGTTACAATAAAGTTTGGAGCCGGAGTTTTTTGCATCATTATATTCGGTAAATCCCACATATTCTTGTAATTATCGACAACAGGATAAGAGTATAACCTAACCATACCTCTTGAAGAATCAAAAAAGGCCCATTTATCATCCGAATTTGCTTGCCATTGCCAATGTTTACCCATTTCAATAGAGTTAAATTCGTCACTCTCCTGGGGATTAAATATGGGATATTTGTTCCCTACATTAGGTTTTCTATATGTTTTTACCGGTTCACCACATCCATCATTATCTTTATCGACTCCTATTACAGGCCAATCATTTTTCCAACACATAGGTTGCAAATGCACAACTCTACCATATGGACCCAAATCTTGGAAATGAAGGAACCAATCTTCTCCTGTAGTAGTAGTCACCCATGCTCCTTGGTGTGGGCCATTAACATCACTCTTGCCTTGAGCCATAACAACTTTCGATTGATAAGGTCCATAAATATTATCTGATCTCAAAGCCAATTGCCAACCTGTTGCTACACCACCTGCGGGTAGAAGAATATAATATTTCCCATTTTTCTTGTAAAGTTTAGGACCTTCACAAGTAGGATTATCTTCATGACCATCATAAATTATTCTTGACTGAGTAATGACTTTATCACCATTCTCATTAAGCTCACATATAGCTATAACACTCTTCAATCCAGCTCTACTTCCAGCGTATGCATGTACTAAATACACCTTTCCATCATCATCCCATAAAGGAGTAGTATCGATAACTCCTTTACACTTCTTAACTAATATAGGCTCACTCCAAAGAGATTTAGGATTTTTGGTTTTAGTCATAAAAATACCTTGATCAGGATCACCCCAAAAAATATAAAATGTATCATTATGGTAACGAATAGATGGGGCCCATACTCTATTACCTTGTTGTGGTAATTTATCTGAAGTTGGCGGTAAAGCAAATGGTACAGCAGCTCCAATAATTTCCCAATTCACTAAATCTTTTGAATGAAGAATCTGTAATCCTGGGATAGAATTAAAACTAGATGAGGTTAAATAATAATCATCGCCAACGCGACAAGCATCAGGATCGGAATAATCAGCATAAAGAATAGGATTTTTATATGTTTCGTCACCATTATCTGCACTCCATACTTTTGAAACATAGTTTTGACCAATAACTATGTTTGTATAAGCTAATATTAATAGTATTAATTTAAGTCTCTTCATTAATTTATGATTATAGCTTTATTATCGATAGTTTTATATAATTCGTCGTTAATCTCAATGTTTGATATATTTTTTAATTCAAATCTATTTCTCCCGGTTACCGTTTGGATATTTACGTTATCTATTTTGATATTATTTACATTATTAATTATAAATCCACTATTGGCATTTATAATATTTATGTTCTCAAGGTTAACATTTTCTATTCTCATTTCAGGTAATCCATTAAACAAAGCAGCACTTCCAACTCCATTACATGTTATATTCTGTATATGAATATTTTTAAACGATGGTGTCTCCTCTGTTACCGGGTATTTTTCCTCACTATATAATGTTTTACCTTCGCTTATTTCCTCTTCTCTTGACTTACCACCATAAAATAGATCAAAAAGAATTGCGTCATTAGGAATGTTTACCATATTGATATTATCAATGAAAATATTTTCAACGACCCCACCTCTTCCTCTTGTACTTTTAAATCTGAGTCCTACGTCAGTACCTAAGAAAGTACAGTTACTTACATATATATTTTTTACACCACCTGACATCTCGCTTCCAACAACAAATCCACCATGTCCATGAAGTACGATATTATCTCTCACAATAATATTTTGACAAGGTTCACCTCGTTTCCTTCCCTGTTCATCTTTACCCGATTTAATACATATAGCATCATCACCGGCATCAAACAGTGAGTTTTGTACTAGTACTCTGTTACATGATTCCAAATCTAAACCATCTCCATTCTGAGAATACCATGGGTTAGAAACGTTGATATTGTCAATTATTAAATCCTCACATAAAAGAGGGTGAAGGCACCAACTTGGAGAATTTTTGAATGTTACACCTTGCAATAATACTTTACTGCAATTAGAAAAACTTAATAAAACCGGACGTAACCAATCACGTATCGAATTCCACTCTTCTTCACTATTTATTTCTTTAGGAACATTAAAATCAGTAGTTAATTTTGAACCTTTAAAAGAACTCTCACTAGGATACCATATTCTATCATCTTTATCTACTACACCACCTTTATTCTTGATATTGTTCCATTGTGAAGGGGTAAGTTTATCTTTTTTTACTGGTCTCCAAGTATCACCATTACCATCAAAAATGCCATTACCAGTGATAGCAATATTTGTTGCATTTCTAGAATATATTGGTGATTGACATCTTTTAGTGACTAATCCTTCAAATGAAGCATTAATAATAGGATATTGATTGTGATCATCAGTGAAAAGGATTAGGGCATTCTTTTCTGTATATAAATTTACATTACTCAGAATTTCTATAGGACCAGTTAGCCATAAACCACTCGGAATAATAACCTTTCCTCCTCCTTTTTCATGCACATTTTTTATGGCATTATTTATAGGGGTTGTATTTAGTGTTTTACCATCAGCTACAGCACCGAAATCTTTTATATTTACACTATATGATTGAAAAGATGCAGACGAAATATTTTCAATAATAAAAGGAGTATTTATAACTATATCACTATAATTCTTCTCTTGTGAATTTATTCTTGTAAAAGGATTTAATAAAAGAGAAAATGTTATAGCTATCACACTCTTTTTTAATAATTTTTGTTTCATAATTGGTTAAATTAGATAATGAGCAAAATTATTTATCAAATACCTATTTATTGTGTATTATTTGACAGTTATATAGTAATAATTGCTTAATTTACTCTACATTTGTGCATTAAAATAGAGGAATAAATGAAAATCAGACAGTCAAAAGAGGAGATAGCAAACAGTATAACTCATTTATCGGGCATGATAATAATGCCTATTGCATTATCGCTATTTATGCTTAAGAATAATGGATTTTTAGCTACATTCTCCATCTTGATTTTCTGTTTTTCAGGGTTTCTTATGTATACTTCTTCAACTATTTATCACTGGTCACTTCCTGGTAAAGCAAAGACTTTATTACGCTACATTGATCATATAAACATTTATATGCTTATTGCAGCATCATATACACCAATATTATTATGTGCCGTTGGAGGTTTATTAGGTTGGATAATGTTTGGTATTTTGTGGGGTATTGCTTTATTGGGCGTTTTTTATAAGATTTTTTTCCTAAATAAATATCCCAAGTTATCTTTGGCAATTTATCTTATTATGGGTTGGAGCGTTATAATTATTGCTCCATCTGTATGGAATTATTTATCACCGTTAGCATTAATCTTTTTACTATGTGAAGGTTTGTCTTATTCCGCCGGTTGCTATTTTTATGCTAACGATAAAAAAACTCCTTTTTTCCATGCTATATGGCATCTCTTTGTATTAGGAGGAACACTATCACATCTTGCTGTAGTTTGGCTGATATTATAAATAATACTACAACTTATATCTGTTATCTACTTTAAATCATTTTATTACATTTAATTAAGAGTATTCCATATTAGAAATATTTTGGAATTATATCACTCTATATTTATAGAAATAAGAGATTTATTTGTTAATCTCGTGAATATTTTTTTAGATTTGTTATATCTAATAATAAACTATAAGTCTTAACGTAAACCTTTAAATAGATATGAAACAAATCTACTCTTTATCTCTTCTAATAACACTATTGGTATGTTCATCAATCTCTATAAATGCACAAAATTTTGAAATAACAAAATCAGGTTACTTTAAAAATAGAGGTGTTGATGTAATGGCTTTTGATGATATTTATCCTGAAGGTCATCAAGGTGGAGTTAGTATTATAATGAATGGACATAGAGTTGCTACAAACGGAGATATTCGATTAGAGGCAACTCCCGGTCAATGGCAGCCTGTTCCTAAACAGTTAAGTAGAACAATTGATGGCAATAGTATAACTGCTACTCTTTGTTATCCTGACTCATCAAGACATCTCACAGGTTTTAATCCTATGATATACCCTAATTTGAATCTTAAATATAGCGTAAAAAGTGAAAGTTTAGGCGATTACATTTTAGTAACAGTAGATTTAGATAAACCTATACCTTCTGAATTTATAGGTAAGGTTGGCTTTAATCTCGAATTTTTCCCGGGTTCACTGTTTGGAAAACCTTGGATTATGGATGACCAAACAGGCATTTTTCCTCAACAACCTAATTCTCCATTACAAGTTACGATGTCGAATATCTTTCATAATGGAAATTATCACAATGAAAAAGCTCCGTTAGCCGATATTAACAGATTAATCGGAAAAGGCTACTCACCTATCGTTGCTGATGATGTTATAGCCGAACCATATGCTATAGGTAAAAAATTTACATCTCGTCCTGATGATCCATATAACAAAATAACTATTGAGTCGCTTACCGGTGATTTAAAATTATATGATGGTAGGATGAATCACAATAATGGATGGTTTGTTTTAAGGAGTGAGATAAAGCCTGGTGCTACAAAAGGTGCAATAAAATGGATTATCCTTCCTAATGTAGTAAGTGATTGGATATATAAACCCGTTGTTCAGACATCACAGATTGGTTATCATCCAAATCAGGAGAAGATTGCTGTTATTGAAAAAGATAGCCGTGATTCAATAATCGGTAAAGCTCAACTTATTAAAATTGATTCAGATAAAGAGAGTGTTGTAAAAACTATCAATCCTCAAAATTGGGGCAAATTCCTTAGATATAATTATCTGAAAGCTGATTTTTCGGATATTAAAACTCCAGGATTATATAGGGTAAAATATGGACAATCACTATCTCCTATCTTCCGAGTTGCAAATGATGTATACGATCGAGGTGTATGGCAACCTGTAATTGAATATTTCTTGCCTGTTCAGATGTGTCATATGCGTGTTAATGAAAAGTATAGAGTATGGCACGACTCATGTCACATGGACGATGCGAGGATGGCGCCGGCTTATAATCATATAGATGGATATGATCAAAAAGAGGGTATTTCAAAATACAAAGATTTTGAAAAAGTTCCTGGAATAAATGTTGGAGGTTGGCATGATGCCGGTGACTTTGATCTTCGAATAGAGTCACAAGCAGGTGAAACATATATTTTATCATTAGCTTACGAAGAGTTTAAACCGGAAATAGATGCAACTTTAATAGACCAAGTTAATCACGTAACAGAGATTCATCAACCTGATGGGAAAAATGATATTTTACAACAAATTGAACACGG
>JAEZKJ010000131.1 GCA_023415545.1 Bacteroidota bacterium | reverse complement strand
TATTTATAAAAAGATTGTACTGATTTATAAATAATCTTTTAACTGACTAAGTTTCATACTGTTTGATCCTTTAACCAAAATAAAGTAGCCTTCAGGTTTTTCTGTTTTCAGTATATCTATTAACTCTGTTACATCATTATATTGTTCATATGATGAAGTGGCTTTTTGGAACTCTTTACCAACCAAAATAACTCTGTCGAAATTCGATTCATTGATATAATCTACTATTTTAATATGTTCATCAAGTGATGAATCACCTAACTCCTTCATATCACCGAGAATAACCATCTTCTTAGAGTCATTTATAAGTCGGAAATTTTCAAGTGCAGACATCATACTAGTAGGATTAGCATTATAAGCATCAACAATAAGCTTATTGTTTTCACTCACCTCGAGTTGAGAACGATTATTTCGTGGAATATAATTATGAAGCGCTTCATTAATTGAAGTAGGTGATACACTGAAATATCGTCCAATAGTTATCGCAGCAAGAGCATTTTTAAGATTATAGCTTCCAATAAGATTCGTTTCAACATTAAAAGAGTGTCCTTCATAACTCCATTCTAAAGCTAGGTAAGGAGAACAAGAGAGCAGTTTACCTTTGATATATAGTCCAACTTCTTCCTCAGTTCCGTATCCTATTCTAATCAAATCATGAGATATTTTATTTAAATACTCATTATCACGGTCAATAAATATCAAGTTTTTACCTGAATATCTTAGGAAATCATAAAGTTCACCTTTAGTCTTTATTACTCCTTCTAAAGAGCCAAAACCTTCAAGATGAGCCTTACCAACATTTGTAATCAAACCATAATCGGGCTCAACAATATTTGCCAGCATGCTGATTTCACCAATGTGATTAGCTCCCATCTCAATCACAGCTATTTCATGTTCAGCAGTGAGTCGAAGTAGTGTTAGAGGAACACCTATATGATTATTCAAATTTCCTTCGGTATACAAAACTTCATATCGTTGACTTAATACAGCAGCAATTAACTCCTTAGTAGTAGTCTTTCCATTTGTTCCTGTTATACCAATAATCTTAGTTCCTAACTTTTTGCGGTGGTAATTAGCCAATTGTTGAAGCGCAGTCAAGCAGTTTTCAACATATATAATACGCGGATTGGTGTCGTTTTTAAACTTTTTATCATCAACTACGGCATACTGACATCCTTTTTCCAGAGAGGTCATCGCAAAATCATTTCCATTGAATGACTCTCCCTTTAAGGCAATAAACATTGAACCTTCAGGGCAGTTACGGCTATCGGTCGTTACAGAAACGCATTCCGTAAAACAGTTGTATAAAGCAGAAATATCCATCTTTATATCTTTTTATTATAAATTAGAACAAAGATAGATGAAAAAAAAAATATTAAATAATAGAAAGGTGGATATTTCTATTTACTTTTGTGTATATAATGAGTTAAAATGATAGAAAAATTTTATCCAAAATATATTAATGTAAATGGAAAGTTGATGGACCTGTCCTCTCCAAAAGTTATGGGAATATTAAACATAACTCCTGATTCTTTTTTTGAGCAGAGTAGGAAACAGACATCCAAAGATATAAGTGAAAGAGTAAAACAAATTTTAGATGAAGGTGCCTCAATAATTGATGTAGGCGCATATTCATCACGCCCAAATGCAGATGATGTATCGATTCATGAGGAGATGAGTAGATTGAGAGTTGCACTCGATATCATAAGGAATGAGTTCCCTGATGCAGTTGTCTCTATAGATACATTTAGAGCTGAAGTTGCACAAATGTGTGTTGAGGAGTATAAAGCTGATATTATTAATGACATATCGGCTGGAGAGATGGATAAAGAGATGTTTCCTACAATAGCTTCTCTAGGAGTTCCATATATTATTATGCATATGAAAGGTACGCCTCAAACGATGCAGAATGCACCTTATTATGATAATGTTTTAAAAGAGGTTCTTTTCTACTTTTCGGAGAAGATACAGCGATTGCGTGATTTAGGTGTAAAGGATATTATTGTAGACCCAGGTTTTGGATTTGCTAAAACGATAGAACACAACTATGAATTAATGAACCATTTAGAGGAATTTCAAATATTTGATCTTCCTATTTTAGTTGGAGTATCAAGAAAATCGATGATATACAAACTCCTTGGTACTACTCCACAAGATGCACTTAATGGAACAACCGTTCTAGATACAATAGCACTTATGAAAGGGGCAAACATACTTAGAGTTCACGATGTACGACAGGCTGTTGAGAATGTGAGAATAGTTGAGAAAATGCAAGAATGTAAAAATAAAACTATTGAATAATGTTTTTTGATTTTAGTGTAAAAGATATAATTGATGTAATACTAGTTGCATATCTTCTGTATCAATCATACAGATTAATGAAGGCTTCCGGTTCCATAAATATATTTGTTGGAATTCTTATTTTCATAGGATTATGGATACTAGTATCACAAATATTGGAAATGAGATTACTTGGCTCTATTTTCGATAAGTTGGTAAGTGTAGGTGCATTAGCATTAATTATTCTGTTCCAAGATGATATTAAGAGATTTCTTGTTACTCTTGGTTCTCATAAAGGAATGAAAAGATTATCACGATTGTTTAAACGTGGCCGGTTCGAGAATGAAGAGAAAAAAGATATTATGCCAATAGTCCTTGCATGCATGAGCATGAGTAAAAATAAGGTTGGTGCACTAATTGTTATTGAGAAGTTAGTTCCTTTAAATGATATAATATCAACTGGAGAATATATAAATGCTGCTACCAGTCAAAGATTAATTGAAAACATTTTTTTCAAAAATAGTCCTTTACATGATGGCGCTATGGTTATCAGGCATCAAAGGATAGAGGCTGCCGGATGTATACTTCCGGTATCACATGATCTTTCAATCCCTAAAACACTTGGTTTGCGTCACCGCTCGGCTATGGGAATAGCTCAAGAGACTGATGCTATGGCAATCATAGTTTCAGAAGAAACGGGGAAAATATCAGTAGCATATCAGGGTCAACTTAAAATAAATCTTACTGCTGAAGAACTTGAAAGATTACTAAATACAGAAGAGTAAATTATATTGTCTCAATCCATCATAAGAGAGATGTATGGATTGAGATTTTCAAATAGCAGTTTAACAACACTATTTATATTATACTCTTCAACTCTATCCAAAGCTTTAATTACCTCTTCATTTCCACTCTGATGTGCCATAAAACGATTATCATAATGATAACATTTGCCATTAGTTATAATGTAAAGCCCATTATTCTGTGGGATACCAATATCTCCCAATAAATTTATGCATATAGTTCTATCACTATTTGCTTTTGCCCATAACGAGAGTAGACTATCAACATTTATCACTCTAGCCATACCATAAGGAAGCAAATCATCGCCTTGAAATGTTCGATAAACAGTTGAGTCAGCATTGAAGTAATTCAATAATTTTGAAAACATAGCATCTTTTATCGCCCCAGAGTCAGCAATTATAGCTTTAATTATAACATCTTTTTCAACAGGTACAGCAAAGGAGACACCACAAATTGAATCATTTCTCGATGCTTTTACAATTTTACCTCCTGCTAATTTAATATCATCCATAACAATAGATAAATCTTCATAATTATGCAGCACGGCACTTGGAAGAGCAAGCATACGATCATAAAGATAGTTATATATATATTCATCAACCTCTTCACATAGCTCTACCTGTAAAGAAAAATCTTTATCCAAAGCTAAATTTCCCCCTTTTATAAATTTTGAGAAGAATATTGTTTCAAATCCAAATTTAGAGTAGTAATCGAATAATCCATCTCCGGCAGGGATTAAGAAAGAGATAGAAACACCTTTTTCATACATTCGCTGGTGGCTATCTTTCAATAGTTGAGCCATTGCTCCTCTATTTCTATAGTCTGGATCAGTAGCTGCTCCCGAGATATATGATGCTCTGATTTTCTCACCATAGAAAGTCATCTCATATGGTATCATCTGTAAAGCCGAAATCAGCTTATCATCATAAAAAAGAGCCATATTTATATCGTCATAATAACGACGACGAAAATATAAATCAATAAATTCATCACTATCGTTAAAACATTTTTTCCAAAGTGACTTTACCTCCTCCTTATCGCTCTTTTTCATCCTTCTCCCTCCATATTTGCTTATTTTAGTTCAGCAATTATCTTATTAAGTAAAATAGTTGGTTTGTAAGAGAGTTTTGCCTTTCGAAGTCCCTCTAATCCAAGGTCCTCTTCTCGGTTTAAGTAGATAAATTTTTCATCTATCTGGTTAGCATATTCATAATTAATAACCGAGTATGCGCCTGGAATAGTGGTATCTGCTTTTTCAACACATACGTCCCATGTTTTGTTATTGATGATTGCACCATAAGTGAACGCCACAATTTTTTCATCTACATACAACACACCACCTTTTATACCTAGCTTTTCCATATTATTAAGAGCAAAATTCATAGAAGTCCTCTCGGCAGAAAGTTCAGCCTGCTCTTCACAATTATTTGCTCGACACCAAATTTCCTCAAGTTTAATACATTCAGGTACTAGTTCAGGAGTTAAGTCAACATATTTATAATTTGGATAAAGAGTTTTGAATTTATTGATATGATTTCTTTTTGGCTGATACTTTTTCCCTGATAAAGATGCTAAATCGGAACGAAGATAGATATAGTCCGAAAAGTCTCTATCTATGGCATATTCAAAACGATTAGGAAATAGTCTATTTATCTCATCTTTATCTTCATCAGTTAATCCGGCAATAATTAAGTTTGACCCAATGTTTTCAGCATCTTTCATCAATAACTTGATAACTTTCTTCATATCACCAGTACCAACAGGCATCATATAAGCAAGTTGCTCACCAACATAAAACCTTAATATAAGTATTTCATCTACAATGGCATACTTTGTTTGATATAAGAAATTCCAACTGTATAAATTTGCAAACGAAAGATCACAATTCATACGGTCACTATTTAAAATAAACGATTGTATAATATCCTTATCTTCTAACGAAAACTCTTTAAATGATAGCATAAAAATCTATTCTTTTCACTGTTTATATTAAAAGAACAAAAGAAGAAACATTTTTGTTAAATTACACCTAATATTCTTAATATTATTGGTGTAAAAATAGCTGTAAGCACACCATTAAGTGTCAGACCAAGACTTGCATAGGCACCATATTTTGAACTAATCTCCATAGCTGCTGATGTTCCTACGGCATGTGTAGCTGTTCCCATAGATAATCCTTGAGCTATAGGACTTGCCACCCTACCCACTTGAAGAACTTTAAAGCCACATATTGCTCCAAAAAGACCAACTACCACTACTACAGCAGCAGTTAAAGAAGGAATTCCTCCTGTAGCTTTAGAAACTTCCATAGCAATTGGAGTTGTTACGGACTTAGGTGCCAATGAACAAATTACTTCAGGTGAAGCATTAAATAGTTTAGCAACTACAACCACAGAAACGATACCTACCATGCACCCTATAAGTTGAGATACAAATATTGGTATTATCTGTTTTTTTATAAGCTCCAACTGCAGGTAAAGAGGGACACCTAAAGCCACAACAGCAGGCTTCAACCAAAACTCTATAAGATGTCCACCTTCATTATATGTTTGATAACTTATACCAAAACAGTTTAAAAAGATTATCAAAATAGCTATAGTAATAAGGATAGGATTAAGTATTACCCATCCACTTCTTCTCTGTAACTCTTTAGCAAAGAAGAATAGTCCAAAAGTAAGAGCAAGTAAGAAAAATTTATTTTCTAAAAATCCCATTTTTTTTACGCATTATTTGATGAGTCCACCCTGTTACTACTAGCACAAGTACTGTGCTTATAAATGTTGCAATTGCTATTGGCCAAAATTCAGCTGCAATTACATCAAAAAACAACATTAAACCAACTCCAGCAGGCACAAAAAAGAATCCAAGATTTGCAACAAGAAAATCAGAAAGACCTTTTATCCAATCTAGTTTAATAATACCAAACTTTAAAAAAGTTGTCAGCAGAATCATACCTATAATACTGGAAGGCAACTTTATCCCTGTAAGAAAAACTATCAATTCACCTAGTGCCAAGCAACCAAAAAGTATTGCACATTGACGTATCATAAAAAACTTAGTTTATTGTAAAATCAGTACAAAGTTATTCATTCAAATGACAAGATTTTGAAATTAATCATTTTTATACATCAATATTGTAAATAATATCGATTTTGCAATGTGGATATTGCAAAATATTAACTACTTTTGCAACTGTTTTTGAACTACATTGTTTATAAAAGATCAAAACTAATATACTATCATGGATATTATTTCTAAAATTATTGAACGCGCTAAAGCAAATAAACAGCGCATTGTCCTTCCTGAAGGAACGGAAGAACGTACTTTAAAAGCTGCTAACCAAATCCTTACAGATGAAGTTGCAGATCTTATCTTAATTGGTAATCAAGATGAGATAATGGAACTTGCAAAAAAATGGGGTCTTGGTAACATTCATAAAGCTACGATCATCGATCCGGCTAATCATCCAAAAAAGGAAGAGTATGCAGAACTTCTTTGCGAACTTCGCAAGAAAAAAGGAATGACAATTGAAGAGGCTCGTAAGCTTGTGCTTGATCCACTTTATTTGGGTTGCCTTATCATTAAAGCAGGCGATGCAGATGGTCAACTTGCTGGTGCGAAAAATACTACAGGAAATGTTCTTCGTCCAGCTCTTCAAATTATTAAAACAACTCCAGGTATTACTTGTGTCTCTGGTGCTATGCTTCTATTAACAAAAGCTCCTGACTTTGGAGAACATGGTACAGTAGTTATGGGTGACGTTGCTGTTACTCCATTACCTGATGCAAACCAGTTGGCTCAAATCGCTATTTGTACAGCTCAAACAGCTAAAGCTGTTGCTGGCTTGGAACCACGTGTAGCTATGCTTAGTTTCTCAACAAAAGGTTCAGCAAAACATGAGTTGGTAGATAAGGTTACAGAAGCATTTAAAATAGCAAAAGAGATGGATCCAGAACTTAAAATTGATGGTGAGTTACAGGCTGATGCCGCTCTAGTTCCATCAATTGGTCAAAGCAAGGCTCCAAATTCTGAAATAGCTGGTCAAGCTAATGTACTTATTGTTCCAAGTTTGGAAGTTGGTAACATTTCATATAAACTCGTTGAACGTCTAGGTAATGCCACTGCTATTGGCCCAATTCTTCAGGGTATTGCTCGTCCGGTAAACGATTTATCACGTGGATGTAGTATTGATGATGTATATAAAATGATTGCAATTACTGCTACTCAGGCAATTGCAGCTAAAAATAACAACTAAAAAATATATATAATGAAAGTATTAGTACTCAACTGTGGAAGTTCGTCAATCAAATACAAACTATTTGATATGGCATCAAAAGAGGTTCTTACTTCAGGAGGTATAGAGAGAATTGGTATAGAAGGTTCATTCCTTAAATTTGTATTACCAAACGGAGAGAAAAAGATCCTAGAAAAAGATATCCCTGAACATACAGTAGGTATTGAGTTCATTCTTGAAACTCTTACTAGCCCTGAATACGGAGCTATTAAATCACTTGATGAAATTGACGCTGTAGGTCACCGCATGGTGCATGGTGGTGAGAAGTTTAGCAAATCAGTTCTTCTTAACGAAGAAGTTTTAAAAGAATTCGAAGCTTGCAACGATCTTGCTCCACTTCATAACCCTGCAAACTTAAAAGGTGTAAATGCTATCTCAGCTATCCTTCCTAATGTTCCTCAGATAGGTGTGTTCGATACTGCTTTCCACCAAACAATGCCTGATTACGCATATCTATATGCAATTCCTTATGAACTATATACTAAATATGGTATCCGTCGTTACGGTTTCCACGGAACTTCTCACAGATATGTATCTCAAAGAGTTTGCGAATTCTTGAATATACCTGTAAAAGGTTCTAAAATCATTACTTGCCACATCGGTAATGGTGGTTCTATAGCAGCTGTTAAAGATGGTATTTGTCTTGATACCAGCATGGGTCTTACTCCATTGGAAGGGTTGATGATGGGTACAAGAGCAGGTGATATCGATGCAGGTGCAGTTACATTCATTCAGGAAAAATTAGGACTTTCAGCTAGTGAAGTTAATGACTTATTGAACAAGAAGAGTGGTGTATTAGGCATATTCGGTAAGTCAAGCGATATGCGTGAACTTGAAACAGCTGTTGCTATTGGCGAAGATAAGATGGCTATTCTTGCCGACTTGATGTATGACTACAGAATAAAGAAATATGTAGGTGCTTATGCAGCTGTTATGGGTGGTGTTGACGTAATCGTATTCACCGGTGGTGTTGGTGAAAATCAATCAACTTGCCGTGAAGGAGTATGTGAAGGCTTAGAATTTATGGGTGTTAAACTTGACCTTGAGTTGAATGCTAAAATCCGTAGCAAAGAGACTGTTATTTCAACTCCTGACTCTAAAGTTAAAGTTTGCGTTATCCCAACTGATGAAGAGTTGATGATTGCAAGCGATACAATGGATATCCTAAACAACAAATAAAATTTAAGATATTACATATATTAAAGAGGGCACCCTTAAATAAATGGGGTGCCCTCTTTTCTTGTTTATATCACAATCGTTTAAGCAAAAGTGAATATGTATTTTTTTAATAGCAACCTATTTATAGATATACACCCCAAAAGTTGAAATAACTTTTGGGGTGTATATTATTTATTAAAAAGAGTTCTATTATAGTACACTCTCTCCCTCAATATATTGCTCAAGGAATATGTTCTCACCATCGAAAACAGCATAGGAGAATTCATTTATCCAATCGCCAAGAATAATCATTGATGATGATTTGCTAAGCATCAAGT
>JAEZKJ010000114.1 GCA_023415545.1 Bacteroidota bacterium | reverse complement strand
AGTGAATGTTATCATCTGCAATATGTATATCGGAGGATGCTCTATTGATAGACATGTGGACAATCTTCGTAACAACAAGCCTGAGTACAGATATCGCAAGATAGATATTAACGGGAAGATGACTGAGGTTTTTGGATATACACTCGAGAAGGTTTTAGGTGAGGAGAATTGGGACTATGTAAGTCTTCAACAGGTAAGTCAAGACTCCGGTATTCCGGAATCGTATGTACTTCTTCCTGAGCTTGTTGAGTATGTAAAGGGAAGAATACCAAAGGATGCTACTATTATGTTCCATCAGACTTGGGCTTATGGTCCAAAATCAACTCATGGAGGTTTTGTGAACTATGATAGAGACCAAATGAAGATGTATAATGCTATTGTGAGTAGTGTAAATCAGGAGGCTTCAAAGGTTGGAATTAAGCATATTATCCCTTGTGGTACAGCAATCCAAAATGCGAGAACATCAGCTTTGGGCAGTGACCTTACTCGAGATGGATACCACCTTAGTTTTACTCACGGGCGTTATATAGCATCTTGTGTGTGGCTTGAGTCTGTTATTGGAGTAAATCCGGTCGGAAACAAGTATTGCCCTGAAGGGATGACTGCTAAAGAGTGTAAATTGGCACAAAAGGCTGCTCACAAGGCTGTTAAGAGACCATATAAAATTTCATCAATAAAATAATATTGTCTATGAAACGTTTTATTTTGATTACTGCGCTTTCTCTTATAGCGCTTTTGTCATTTGCGAGAGAATATAAATACGACAAGGAAATTTTATATAAAGGAACTCCTGATGCTTATACAGAAAAGATGTGCCGCTTGGATGTTGCATACGAGAAAGGTTCAGAAGACAGACCGGTTATCGTGTGGTTTCACGGCGGTGGACTTACCGGAGGAAGTAGACATATTCCGGAAGAGTTGTTAATGGATGGGGCGATTGTAATCGGAGTGGGCTACAGGTTTGTTTCAGAAGTTTCAATCTCTGAGACTCTTGATGATGCTGCGGCTTCTGTTGCTTGGGTATTCAAGAATGTTGAAAAATATGGAGGAAACCTTTCAAAAATATATCTCGCAGGCCATTCTGCAGGTGGGTATATCGTTAATATGTTGGGACTTGATAAGAAATATCTTGCTAAATATGATATAAATCCGGATAAACAGATCAAAGCCTTAGTTCCATATAGCGGACAGGTCATCACCCATTTTGCACAAAGACGTAAGCAGGGAATTAATGAATTAACACCAACAATCGACCAACTCGCTCCACTTTATTATGTAAGAGGAGATGCAGCTCCGTTACTTGTGATATCCGGAGATCGTGAATTGGAATTATACGGACGCTATGAGGAGAACGCTTACTTTGTCCGTATGCTCCGCCTAAACGGACACAAAGATGTTAATTTCCTTGAAGTGGACGGATTCGATCATGGCGACATGTCAAAACCAGCCCACTTTATTCTTTTAAAATATATCAAGAACAGATAGGTTATTGCTTGTGATTAATAAAAACGTTTATAGATATGACGATATTATTTCATGCAGAATCGAGAAAGGTGAATATATTCCGAAGGATGATCCAAATCATTCGGAACCACATGTATTACTCATTTCTGTTAAAAGTAATACGGATATGCTTTTAGCAATTACTATTTGGGGTAAAAGCACAGCACTAAAAATATACAATCTCATACAATTAATTTTAAATTCAAATACTATCAACAATGAGTGATTATACTGACGATATGTATGACCGCTATATGTACACAGGTGAGGGTGCAGAATATTTTGAAGATATTCAAGAAGAGGAATATATAGAGGATGACTATATTGAGGATGATGAAACTGAAGAGGTAGTAGAATATAGAGACTTAAATGAATATTTAGATGATGTAATTCGAAATTTAGAGGAACAGTTAAAGGAAAAAAAGCGCATCATCGCTGCTCAAAATAAGAAAAAAGAGAAACAATAATTGAACTATTCAAACAAAGTTTTTCAAACCGTACTTTAGTTTATATAAACCAAAGTTTAATTTACATAAACCATACATTAGTTTATACAAATTAATGTATGGTTTGATATGTATTGGAAAGAGTTTACAGTTTATTTCTTTTAAGAAAACTATTTATTGGGTTTAAAATTAAAGTTACATTAATATCTTTGCTTTTCTAACTAAAAAGAAATTTATATAGTATATTGTTATTCGGTATAGCAAAGAGTACTATATGTAATTATATTTGACACAAATAATGAATAATAAAATTGAGGCGAGAAAAATAAGAATAAAACAATCACGATCATATTCAACTATTCTTGCTATATCTAATATAATGGATAGGTATTTTCTTGATCCAATTATCGGACTTTTTTTACCGGGATGGGGAGATACTTTAAGTTCTGTTTTAGGTTTGCCATATCTTTATATAAGTATTTTCAAGGTACGTTCGCTTCCATTAACTTTGGCTGTGATCTTTAATATTTTGGCAGATTCGTTAGTCAGTTCAATACCACTATTAGGTGACATTTTTGATTTTTTTTATCGCTCTTACAAAAAGAATTTTATTCTTATAACAGGATATGTTGAGGAGGATAGACAAATTATATCTCAGGTAAATAGAAAAGCTGTTTGGATGGGTATAGGTATAATTATATTATTATCTCTATTATATTTTATTATGCAATTGGTTTCATACATAGTTAGTTGGATAATCTCACTATTTTGAAATAAGGTAAAATATAAAAAGTCACCCTTTCATCGAACAATGTTCTATAAAAGGGTGAATCAATAACAATTTAAATACTATTTACTCTTTACCTCTTCCCATTTAGGAGGGTTTACTCCAAGGAGATGTTTAACAAAGAAATCATAACGTTTATGCTCTCCATAATCATCGCCCATAGTATGTTTAGCTCCCGGAAGAACAACAAGTTCGAAATCCTTGTTTGCTTTTATTAGTGCATTAACAACCTGCATTGTTGAGGCCGGATCAACATTGTCATCCATCTCTCCAACAA
>JAEZKJ010000086.1 GCA_023415545.1 Bacteroidota bacterium | reverse complement strand
ATTAATAATATCTGATATTTATCTGATATGCATTTTGTGTTGTTTTTCTGTTTTTTCTTTATTAAGCTAGTTGACTATATTTGACTTGGATGTGTAAGAAATGGGTGTAGGATAATAATTAGTAAGTATAGTCCGTTTAATGTTTGATGAATATAGAGATAGCATTCCCACCATTCCACTAATTGAAATTTGTGAAACATTTTTTTCAATAGATGTTGTTGATGCATCTGAAGATGAAAAATAGATTGCATTTCTCGAATTATAAGACTCTAAACGAGTAAGTGAATTCGAAAATATTTCCTTTGATATCTCTTGTTCTAAAGCATTATTATTTTTTAATGCTGAACTTTTATCATCGTTACATAAAACTGGTGAAAAGAGAATAAAGGATAAACTTAATTTCCTATGATTTTTATACATCGTCGTTTTATAGTTATCGAAACTTTATGCTGCGAATGTATATATTCCTGTTTTATAAAAATTATAAAATGATAATTAAATTTCAGTTATTGACATTTATTAACAAAATAACAGAGAATATCATAATATGCTATCTAGAAATATTCATTTACTTTCGGTTTATTCCATAATATTTCTCCTATTAGTTTCTTTTCTATATCATTTACTATTTATATTATAAATCGTTTTTCGATAGCTGTACTATAATTTAAATTCATAAGAAAAAACTTTATTATATTTATTAGTTAATGATAAAGTTTTTATTTAAGTTTGCACCATAATAAAGCCGGTTAGTGGCTATAAAACAACACATTATGAAACTCAATTTTAAAGTATTGTTCATTGTAGCATACCTTATATCTTTACTAGGCATAATTTTATCAGGATTTTTCCCTGTCTGCATTCTCTATTTTATTACATCAATATTTATAATTCTAATATTTATAAAATATTATTTGAGGTGTCCCTTATTCAGAAGCCACTGCAAAAGAAAAGCAAAAAGAGAGATAAATAAGATAGAACAACTTTATTTAAAAGAGGATAAAAAAGAAACTGTTCTTAATTATTTAACAAATATGAACTCTTTCATTTTTCAAGAGGTGATATTATCTGCTTTCGAGAGGAATGGATATCAATTAATTAGAAATAAAAGGTGTAACAATGATGGTATAATTGATGGTAGAGTGATTATAGAGGGAGATGTTTGGGTTATAAAATCGAAAAAAGATTTCTGTTACCTTGAACATAGCCACATCCAAGAATTTATGTATATACTATCAATAGATAAATTCAAAGGATTATCTTCCGGCATTGGCATTTTTATTCATACCGGTAAAATTTCAAAAGAACTTTATGATTTCTATAGTAATAGTAATTTAATAATATTGTCAGGAGTGACTCTATTAGATTTTATATGTAGCAGCGATAATAAGATTTTGAGTTCATTTTAAAGAATCAGATATTTTTTATATAGTTTAATTATACAATTTTCTGACTTTTAATTTATAAATTTAATTGACTTTTAGTAGAGGTCGTTGTGATAACGACCTCTACTTTTATTATTTATAAATGTTTTTTTGTATAAAAACTTAAATTATCTATTATTTATATATATTTGTTTTAGTTTGTCAATATAAAATAGGACAAGCTTTTATAATCTATTTTTAACCAGACTAAATAAACTAGGTATTACATGCAAACAGAAAAGACAAAAGGTAAGTCATTTTTTGGTGAGTTAATTTATGAATTCTTTCAAGGTGAAGAGGGTATTTTTATTCTTCAAAAATTAGTAAAGGAGTATGGATATTCTGAAGAGTTCAAAAGAAACTTATATATCGATCAGGATACAGATGAGATGTTAGAGGTTGATGATATTACAAAAGATGGATATATCACCCTTTTTGCACCGGATTACAAAGAAAAATCTATTCATATTGATGAATTAATAGATATTGTTTCATCTAATTTAGATGATCTGTCATCTGATCTTTATTTTAATCAAGAACTTTTTTTAAAAGATAAAGAAGAGTATATTATTGGTCATCCATTCTTTAGAAATGCTATAAAAAATGCTTTTGCCTCTTCACTACTTGAATTCTTACCCGAGAGAGCAAGGTTTATATGGCCTAAAAAGGGTAAGGAAGAGAAAAAATTATATTTAACTATTTCTTATCAAACATTGGAGATCTTTAGAAGAGATTGGAGAAATTTGAGCTTTGATGAGAAATTAGACCTATTCTCTATAACCTTTACAGATAATTGCAATGTATTGCCAAACGTTGCACTTTGTACTGAAATCGATATGTATGGATATGCAAAAGTTGCTCTTATAGAGAGAAGAGTTAATAGTAGTGTATATATGGTTGTTCAATCAGGACATATATATCAAATATCGAAAGAGGATCCAAACAATGCTTTCTGGATTTTCAATAATTATGATGAATATCAACTTGAAGAACCTATCGATGATATTGAAGAGAAATTCCATCTTCCTAAAAATAATATCTGCTATTTTTATAAAGATGAGAATCTATATATAACAGACAATGAGTGTATTGGCCATGTATCACCTGCACAGAGAGGAGTATCTTCATTTATTGATAAATTTGATTTTATAGTTGAAATTAGCGATGAAGAGAAGATTTTAAGAATGAATAAATTAATATCAAGAATTAAAAGAGCAGGAAATACAATTCCACTATATAGCCGTAGCACTCTCCGATATATCAATAAAATGAAAAAGTATATCGATAAGTTTGTTTATAAACCTATTAATTGGTTTTACTAACAACTTCTACTTATAGAGTAGAGTTCTTTATCAAGCCATTTTTATAAAATAGGAAATAATAATAAATATAGCTTTGTTTTATTTATTATTATTCCTAATTTTACAAATAAATACACAAATAATAAAAAACACAAAGAATAAACGAAAAGACTAATTAATACCATGAAAACACAATCACTATTATTTACGCTATTTCTACTATTCTCTTTATTTTTCAAAATATATAAAAAGAGAAAAGTCATTAATCATTTAAAAGAAGAGTACTCTTAATATATTAATGAGATAAATCCTAAAAAATCCTATTAACTTTTATAGATTTCACATTAAATATAGAGAAAAGTATAACTTCCCCACATACATAATATGATAAAACCTTTAAATGATAAACTTATAAAGGAGATAACGGTAGCTCTAGACAATAGAGATATTAATAGAGTATTACTTTCATTTATCTCTTTAAATAATGATGATAGCGAAATATTTTATATAAATGCAGCTCAATATGAGGAGAATAATAAAATTCTTTCAGATTATTTTTTCAATGAAGATGATATAGAAGAGCAAGATTTAAATTATAATATCAGTTTTATTTATGAATTTGATACAAGCAATATTAATATCAAGAGCTATTATAAGCGAGGTGAAGTAGAATGTTTGGAAAACGATTTAAAATTTTGCAATCTATCTTTAATAATTGAGCAAGTATATAATTTAATAGACAATTTTGTCAATTCAGGAAAAAGATGGAGTTCAGAGTTTAATGGTAATTATTTCACATTCTGGAGATACTAATTTGAAATTTGTGATTACTACTCTTTATAACCCTATATTATTTAAAACTATAAAAGCTTATAACTTTCAAATATTATTATCCGGTTGTAAACTTTTATAGTTTTGTTTTTTTATTAATTGATAACTATATCAGATATTATCTTACCACTTTTGTAAACTCCGGTTTAGAATCTTTTCCATTTAGAACTGTTATATATATTGTTGAAGTTCCACCATTATTTTCAACCTTAAAAATATAGTCAGTAGCATCATTTGTACTTCTTTTACCTACCATAACAGGTTTCCCCATTGGATATTTATAACTGCTACATGCAGCATCAAAAATTGCTTTATCTTCTTCGCTAACCTCTTTTAATTCAGAATAATCATCCAATTTTTCAACTGAACCTTCTAAATAACCATTTTCTATAAGGAATCTATTCAGTTCCTTAGCTGTAGCATTTAATCTTGCATTACGAATACCAAAACCATTATCAGCTATTTTAGCCATAGGTAAAGCCTTTTTCAAATCTTCCATTGATGGTTCCAATCCTCCACTACCAAATGTGCAGAATGGTATAATATATTTATTAGCAAAATCATGATCTTTAACTAATGATGTTATCGGAAGTGCATAAGTTCCAAACCAAATTGGATATCCTAAATAGATAGTATCATATTTGTTTAAATCTGATTTTAATGTAATAATCTTAGGCAAAATACCACTTTCCCTCTCCTGGCCTACTCGTTTTATTGTTTCTTCATATGTTCCAACATAAGGAGAATCTAATTCTAAAGCTTCTATATCAGCTCCTAATTCTTTTTGGATCTCTTCTGCTACACTCTTTGTTGCACCAGTTTGTGAGAAGTATAAGACAAGTGATTTAGTATCTGATTTTTTTTCATCTACTTTTTTTTGTTGCTGAGCACCACACGAAGAAAAAAGTATTGCTAAAGCAGTCGTTGCAGTTAAAAAATAATTTTTCATATTCTTCTTTTTAAATTAATATAGATTAATAGTTTGATTATTATCATTTATAGTTTTACGTTGTCTCTGTTTTAGTAAATGCAATATATGAAATAGTCTTGTCTCTTTAAATAATCTTTTATAAAATCTTTTGATATTAAATACAATTTCTAACTTTCGATAATTCAATTTTTAGTGTGATTCATCTGTTTCACACTGTGAAACAGATGAATAGCAGTGTGAAATGGATGTTTCACGCTGTTAAATGAGAAAGTTATCGAAGAGTGATGTGTACTGGAAAGAGTTTACAGTTTGTTTCTTTAATCCTAACCAATTTTACTCTAAAAAGTTTTAATCCTAAATTAGTTTTGGTATGTACATGATAAGTTGTTTTAAAACACTTCTTATTCTCTTTATAAAAAGATGGTTTTAAATAAAAAAAATATATATTTGTAATAATATATTAAATCTTTAAACTTATGAATGAACAAAATAAATATTGCCCTGATTCAAATTTAGTTTGGGCGATTTTATGTACTATTTTATGTTGTCTTCCTTTAGGTATAGTGGCGATAATAAAAGCTACATCAGTTGAAAAGCTTTGGAGTCAAGGACGTGAATATGAAGCTCAAAAAGCAGCTAATGACGCAAAAATGTATTCCATTTGGGGAGCAGTAATATCAGCTATTGTTGTAGTATTATATATTATTGTTTGTGTAGTATTGGCTGTAGGGACCGTAGGGGCAATTGCTTATTAAAACTGTCTCATTATTAATAATGCGTCAAAACATAATTCGTGTAATGATACCGATGCTTGTACTATGCATCGGTATTGTTTATTATCATATATCTCCAATTAATTATTTATGTATTCCTAAGTGTCCTTGGTGGTTATTAACAGGAACATATTGCCCATCTTGTGGAATTCAACGCTTCTTGCATTTATTCTTAACAGGTGATTTTTTTAACGCTTTATGTGTAAACCCTTTCTTGCTGATATCTATTCCCTATGTTTTTTTAGCAGTTGTGGGTAAATGGTACAACATAAATGGCAAATTGGATAAATTAAATAGAGTTTTATATAGTAGAAAAGTTTTAATATTATATATAATTCTGTTTTTTAGTTGGTGGATTATTAGGATCATTTTTAATGTCTAAAATTAATCTTTATAATATTAATTTTATTTTATGTTTTAACTGACTAATAAGTCATATAAACAAGGAAATATCCCTACTAGAATACACTAGCAGGGATATTTCCTTTTAAAAGTAGACTTTTAAGTGAGTCTCTTTTTATCATTTAAATTAAACAGTAATTACACTATTATTCTTTATATTATATCTTTTTTATCTCAGCTATTAATTTATCAGCCTGAAGCATTGCCCTATCTCTAACAGTTTCAATGCTGTTTACAACACCGGGAATATATAGATAGTTAAAACCAAATATTGGATCAGCATATTTCATTCCGCAGAAGTATGCTGTTGCTTCAAGATTGTGGAAGAAATGATCTATTTTAAAATGTGCTGAACCTATAGGAGTATAAGCTAACTTATCTCCACCAGCTGTACAGCTAACCAATAAAGTTTTACCTTCTAACTTATCCCCGCCTGTTCCATAAGCAAAACCATGTGTTAGAACTTTGTCTAACCACTGTTTTAATAGTGCTGGGACATTATACCAGTTTACCGGGAATTGGAAGATAATGATGTCAGAATTTACAAGATTGTCCTGCTCTGCAAATACATCAATATTAAAATCAGGATATAGTTCACCAAGATTTCTTACTGTTATATCAGGAAACTCTTGCAGAACAGCATCAACTATAGTCTTATTAGCTATTGAATTGCTATAGTCTGAATGCGCTAAAATAATTGTTGTCTTCTTCATATTTACTCTTTTGGTTATAATTCGTAATATTAATAATATAACAATGAATATTAATAAAAAGTTATGTTATTAATAAACAATATTTATTTTTGTATCAAAATATTTAAAAACTAAGAAGTAATGAAAAACATTTTTTATGCTGCCGTAATTGTTTCTCTGCTAAGCGGATGCGCAACTAATAAAAAGGGCGGCGATGATAATCTGAACCCATTTTTAAGTGAGTATAATACTCCATTCAATGTACCTCCATTTGATAAAATTCAGATAAGTCACTACAAACCTGCTGTTGAGAAAGCTATGGCAGAGCACAAAAATGAAATCGAGGCAATAATTAATAATAGTGAATCTCCAAATTTTGAAAATACTATTGCTGCGTTCGATAGAAGTGGATCTTCGCTTGTTAACATTCTCTCAGTGGCTTATCTACAATTTGATGTAGATGCCAATGAAGCTATGGATAAATTAAGCCAAGAACTATCTCCTATGGTATCAAAACATAATGATGACATTGCTCTAAACCCTAAACTTTTTGCAAGAATTAAAGATGTTTATAATAAACGCGACTCATTAAATCTTGACAAGGAGCAGATGAAGCTGCTTGATAATTGTTATAAAAGTTTTGTTCGTGGTGGAGCTAATCTTGATGAAAAGAGCCAACAAAGATTACGTGAACTAAATAGTGAGATTTCACTTTTAGAGGTGACTTTTGGACAGAATGCACTTAAAGAGACAAACGCTTTTAAACTTGTCATAGATAAAAAAGAGGACCTAGCAGGACTTCCACAATCTTTAATAAATAGTGCAGCACAAACAGCAAAAGAGTTTGGAGAGGATGGAAAATGGGTTTTCACTCTCCAGAATCCAAGTGTAATGCCATTCCTACAATACGCTGATAATAGAGAACTTAGAGAAAAGATATTTAAAGGTTATATCAATCGTGGAAATAACAAGAATGAGAATGATAATGGTGAGATAGTAAACAAACTTATCGCCGCTCGTCTTGAAAAAGCGAAGTTGATGGGCTATAGCGATTATGCAGCTTTTGTTTTGGAAGATAGAATGGCTAAGAATGAGAAAAATGTATATGATCTCCTGGATCAGATTTGGAAACCCGCTATTGATAAAGCTAATGAGGAATTAGCTGATATTAATGCTGAGATAAAAAAAGATGGTGGCAATTTCACAGCTCAAGGTTGGGACTGGCGTTACTATACTGACAGAGCAAAGAGAGCTAAATTTAATCTTGATGAGAATGAAATTCGTCCTTATCTGCAGCTTGAAAATGTAAGAAGTGGATTATTCTATGTAGCCAACAAATTATATGGTATTACAATGAATCCTATTAAGGATATCCCTCTTCCCCATCCTGATTGTGAGGCTTATGAGTGCAAAGATTCAGATGGAACCCATCTTGGTGTTGTATATTTTGACTACTTCACTCGAGCAAGTAAACGTGGTGGCGCATGGTGTGGTACATACCGTGAGCAGAAATATGTAGATGGTAAAAAGGTAGCACCTGTTGTTACTATTGTATTAAATTTCAATAAACCTACTGCTGATGAACCATCTCTTTTATCTGTAGACGATGCTTTGACACTATTCCATGAATTTGGTCATGGTATACACTCTTTATTCAAGGATGTACATTATAGTGGTGTTGGTGAAGTTCCTCGTGATTTCGTAGAGCTTCCTTCACAGATTATGGAGCACTGGACATTTGAACCTGAAGTATTGGCTGTATATGCTAAACATTATAAGAGTGGTGAGACGATGCCTAAAGAACTTGTTGAGAAGATGGATAAGAGTGGTAAATATGGACAAGGATTTGCAACAACAGAGTACTTGGCAGCTTCACTTTTGGATATGGACTATCATGTTATAAAAACTACACCTGAAAAGATGGATGTGATAGCCTTCGAAAATCAAACGTTAGGTAAAAGAGGATTATTGTCTCAAATCCCTTCTCGTTATCGTTCAACCTATTTTAATCACACAATGGGTGGAGGTTATACAGCCGGATATTATAGTTATATATGGGCTGAGGTTCTTGATGCTGATGCTTTCCAAGCATTTAAGGAAACTGGAAATTTGTTTAATCAAGATGTTGCTCAGAAGTTCCGCAAATATGTACTTACTCCGGGGGCTATTGATGATGCTATGGATATGTATGTTAATTTCCGTGGTAAGAGTCCAAATACAGAACCATTATTAAAGAATAGAGGTTTAAAATAATTTCATAAAACGAAAAATCCACTTTATCATATATATCTGAAATGGTTAAAATGATAAAGTGGATTTTTTATGCCCTCATAGTGTTGTCAATTTCAATAATAATATCATCGGGAATATTATTTGTTGGCATAGTAATAACTATCCTGTTTCTCTCCAAATAGTAACTACCATTAAATATCTCCACAAACAGTGAATTGATTTGATTTTGTATGTTTTGCTCTTTAGCATCTATAAAAGGAAGTATTAATGGTGAACCTTCAATTTTTATACAAAACATACTTTTTTCTATAGCTATAAGAGTAAATGTCATAGATATATCCTTTTCAATATTAGTCGAAGCAGTAAGTAATGAGTATATTAATTTACTGAATTTTGCATTGTCACCTTTTATGAAGAGATTTTCGAGTGAACAAATAAAATTAATATTTACCAAAGGGTTCTTGAATAGAGCTTTACTGATATTCTCTTTGCATAAAGTAACTAAATCGAAATAATCGATAGTATATCTCATCATGCCTGATTCAAGTCTTGAAAGTTCGAGTATATTGGTTATAAGATTTAAAAGTTTTTTTGAGCTTTGTTTTATCTGAGTAGAATACTTTCTTTTTTCATCTTCCGATACTGCATCTTTATTTGAAAGTAGTTCGGTTAACTTGTTCACATTATTTAATGGGATTTCTATATCTTGAGTCATTGTTTGTAAGAAATTATCTTTCTCCAGATCGTTATCTCTGGCAATGATAGCAGCCTTTTGAGTGGCATCTAAAGTCTTTTTCAGCTCTTTGCCAACACTGTAGAATCTATATATGCTGATAGCAATAATTAAAAGAAAAAATGTACCGAAGAATATTGATGTATTCATTTTTCGCTCTTCATTTCTCTCCTTTTCATAAAGCATATGTTGTATTTTTGTGTTTGTCTGGCTAAGTTCTCTTTGCGATTGTATAAGTTTTGTCTTATACTCTAAAGACTCTTCTAAAGTTTTTACAAAGAGTGCAGCCCCCTCCTTCTTCTCTCCTTTTGCAAATAATATAGAAGCAGTATAATATTGTTTGGTAAGATATGGCGATCGGTACATCTTTTTAGTATTCAGTCTTCTCAATGATTTTAATGCTTTATCATAATCTTTTATAATATAATTATACTTAGCAAGATTTATCATATAATTAAACCTTGATACTTTATTCATAGATGTAGTATCAGTTTTATTATCTATTATATCAATCACCTTTTTAGCATTGGCAATATCGTTCATAAGTAATAAAATGCCCAACTTATTCACATTGGCTGATTGATAAATCATTGAGTAGTTGATACTGTTTTTTTGATTTAAGCTATAAACGAGTGATTTTTCAATAGACATCAATGCTTTATCATACTCCTTGCTCATTTTATAAGCATTAGCGAGATAACCATAAAGTTCCCTTTTATTAATTGGGTCAAGTTTTGGATCTTTTAATGTTACAAGTAGAAGTTCCTTAAGTTTTTCAAAGTTTTCGGTGTCATTATAGAAATAGACAAGGCATTTTATGAGTATATAATCTATTTTTTTGTTGTTTAGTTCTTGAGAGAGCATTTTCCCTTTTTGAATAATATTATATGCCTCCTCATAGTCTCTGTTAAAAACAGTTTCATGAACAATTAATGAGAGAGAGTTGAAATATAAAATATAATCATCTTCAGTTCCGCATAAAGATTTTATTTTATCGAGATATATTTTAGCTTTTTTGAGATCGTTATCACGTTTTCCTGCAATAATTTCATAAAAGTATAGTTGTTGCAGGTAATATTTATCTTGAATTTTTAGAGCGTCTTTTCTGAGAATATTTAATAAAATATCTGACTCTTTCTTTGAATTATAATTATTTAAAAGCTCCAGAGTATATTCAATTCTATCTTTATCTAATTGTATTTTTTCTATCTCATTTGCTATACTGTCAAAGAAGAGAACATCATTATGATTATAATCAATATTTGATGCTATTATTATATTTATATTACTAAATATATAGCATAAAGATAAAATTACAACTCTAAACATACTCTTTTATATAATGGGTAAAGTAAAAATAAATCTTGCTCCATCATTATAGGTTGAATCAACCCAAATCTTTCCTTTTAACTCGGTTATTATAAGTTTACAGATAGATAAGCCTAATCCTGTTCCATGGCTCTCTTCATCTACTTTGGCAAATCTTTCAAAAACTAAATGTTGTTTATCTAAAGGTATTCCTGTACCTGTATCAGTGACGGATACATAAACAATATCATTATCTAGCTCAACTTTTAATATTATCTTTCCATGTTTGCAGAATTTAGTAGCATTAACAAGAAGATTAATCAATACCTGTTGTATCCTTGCAGCATCAGTTCTAATTATTAATCTATTTAAATCTGTTTCCAAAAATATTTCTGCATCACACTGTTTTATATGTTGTAAAGTATTTATTGTTTTCCTACATATGTCTATTAAGTCGCAAGCTTTAATATTGACCCGTAAATCGTTTATATTAAGTCTAGACATATCTATGACATCATTAATTAGATTTTGTAAAAGAGATGAGTTTAGTTTTATAATTTCATTACACTCTTGAATGGCATCTTCATCAAGATAATCTGAGTCAGATATAATATCTGAAAAACCTATAAGTGCATTTAATGGAGTTTTTATTTCATGACTCATGTTCGAAAGCATTGTACTTTTATTTCTTAGAGCAATCTCTGCAGAAATTTGCATCACTCTCCATTTTTCACGTACTCTATTTAATTTTCTATTTTGAGCATAAAGTAATATAGATGATATTGATGTTATTATAATGGATATAATAATACAGGTGATTATTTTTTCTCTCTCCTCATTATTTCTGATGGAATTCTCTAATTCCAAAGTTTGCAGGTCATAATTGTGTCGAAGATCTTCCATACTTTCATTATAGTTATATATGGATGTAACTTTACCGGCATTGTCAATATTAGATAATTCAATACCAATAGAGTCAAACTTATCCTCTTTTAACATAAGCTTGTATTTCTCTAGTGAAATACTATCTTGGTAATACTGTTTTTCAATATTGCTGTTTTGGGCTTTGATGTTAACAAATGCAATTGTAAAGAGTGATAAAAGAAATATACCAATATTCCTATTATTTAAAATCATTTATTAGTTCTTGCGTTATTATACAAATGTAGTTTATTTTATATATTATCTAAAATAATCAGTATAAATATTGGTATTTTATTTCATAAATCAAAGGGATGTATAAAAATAATAATTATAGTGTTGCTATTATTTAAACTATTGATACAAAGAGTGTTTACAAAAAAAAGGTTCGACATAACGCCGAACCTTTTATAAGTTGTATATATTACTGTTTACTTAGCAACTTTTTCAAGTCTCTTCATAATTGAGAATATGAATAGAGCAG
>JAEZKJ010000076.1 GCA_023415545.1 Bacteroidota bacterium | reverse complement strand
AAAAAACATTGATAACATTCTCTATTTCAGACAAATAATCATCAACATACAGTAGGAAATATCAAAAAATATTAGTAAATTAATAATGTTTTTTGAGAGAATTTATTCAATTTTCAGTGCCGTTCATCCATTTCTTAGTGTGATTTATCTGTTTCACACTGTGAAACGGATAAATAAGAGTAAAAAACATAAAACTAATCAAAGAATAACTTAAAAATTATCATTATGACAGAGTATTATAAGCAGGAGATGAATAATTTACAATCAGATGGAAAGAAGAAATGTTACTATCGAATACATAGTAAAGGTAGATTAACGCTAAATGATTTTGCAGATCAAATAGCTCATCCAGGTTCAGGACTAAGCAAGGGTTCAGTAATACATGTAATCGAAAGCCTCATCGATAATATTTCAAACACATTGTCTAAAGGATACAGCGTATCAATAGATGGACTAGGTTGTTTCAAAGCCACTATAGCGTTGAAAGAGAGCAACGACAGCAGTGATGCAACCGAAAAAAATGCAGCCAGTTTAAAAATAAACAACATAAAATTTCGTGCCAGCAAAGAGCTTATAAAAAGCAGCAATAACAGTTGTAAACTTGTACGTGGAGGAGTTCACCCACTTCATCGCTCCCCTTACACTAAAGAAGAGAGGTTACAAATCGCCCTTAACTACCTTGACAACCCCTCAACCCCATTTATGTACCTTAGCGACTATGCCCGCATAACAGGTCTGTCAAAAACCCTAGCCAGCCGTGAACTATCGCAATTTGCCCAAGATAAGAGCTCCGGGTTATTGAGTTCAGGCGAACATAATTGCAAGGTGTATTATAAGGTTAGGAAATAATAGTTTATTTATTAATATAAAAAAGTAACAAGAATGATATTAATGGTATTAATTAGTCAAAAAACAAGTATATATTATTAACCAATACTACAAAAGGTATTGGTTAATAATTTATTTTTCCAACGAACTCACCAACAATACGGAAATCCTCAGAATCGTTTTCGTTAATAATAATAGGATTGTATTCTGGATTTTTTGGTCTAAGCACAATTTCTTCATGTTGCCAATTCCCGTAACTATCGAATTGTTTTCGGCTTGTATATGTTTTAATTGAGTAACTTCCATTGTAATCAGGATCATATTTGCTATGGTGTTGAGCCAATATAATTTTCCCCTCTCTACTTCCTGCCGGGTTTGCTCTAAAAACACAATAATCACCATCTTGAATTTCAGGTTCCATTGAATTACCAACAGCTTGAACTATGTACATATTACGATTAAGACGGCCTAGTCCTTCTACTTTTATCCATCCCTTCTCAATTACCTCTTCCCCTTCTCCGAAATAACCACATGCAGCTTTTATAGAATATAATGGTATAAAGTCTACAAATTTGGCATCCTCATTTACATTATATTCAATCCTAATTTCTTTCTTAAGATTTTCTTTTTGCTTAGGAATAATAAGTAAGGATTTAAAATATGCCTCCAAAGCTTTATCACAAAAATAGACATAACATCCTTTCATTCCACGAGTCATCAAAGTTCTATAGGTGTTTTTTATAATCTCATCTGCTTCTATCAACGCTTTTTCTTTATTAGTGATAAGAAGTTGTTTAAATCCAAAAACAGACCTATCATTTGCAGACCGCTGCGTCACATCGGAAACTACTTTATTGTTTTCATATCTCAAATCATTTCCAACAATAACACCAACATAATCTAATTCAAGCCCTTGACATGTATGAATACAACCTATTTGTTCTATCGATTCTTCTCCAATAAGCCAAGGAGTGTTCTCAGAATTTAAATTCCATTGTTTTTTAAAGTTGAACTGTGGAATAACAATATCAAATTCTTCAGGGTTATTTTTACTTTTCCAATCCCAACAATATCCAGCTACAACCCTAGATTTGTTATTGCTTTTATTCTTTTCTTTGATTATATCAAACAAGTCATTTGGATTAGAAACAATCTTAAAATCATATTCTTCATGTGTTAAACGAATATTTGCAGTCTCCCTAATTTGTAATGCATTGTCAATCCAATTAAGATAACCATCAGATCCATTACATCTAAACTGTGAAGAAAGTCGAGTTACATATACATTAGCACCTTCTGACTCAGCTATTTCTTTAATATATTTTTTAGAACCTATATCCTTTATATGTATCTTCTGTTTATCATCAACAAAAAATACTGAAAAATGAGATGCCCGAATGATTTCTTTAATTTGATTCTCTCCTTTATTGCTGAATAAACCTGATTTTTCATTTAACCTATGTGATTCATCAACTATTAAAGCGCCAAAAGCATTTTTTGGAGCATCAATAAAACAACCACTACCTGTAAAGAGGTTTTGAATATAAGTTTTTCTAAAATTTCCTATAAGTTTTGATCTATAAACGTCTCTCGGTGCTGTATTTTTAGAGACATATTGAGTAGCAAATCCCTTATTAGTTAATTCAACGAGCAAATTAATAGCAACAACGCTTTTACCTGTTCCTGGACCACCCTCGACCACAAGAACTTGCTTTTCCCCACTTTGTGCTTTATATGCCATTTCAAGAGCCGTTTCATAAACAACTTTTTGGTCATCAAGCAACACGAACTCTTGATTTCCTTTAAGCATGGAGCATAATGCGTCAGCTAATTGCTTTGAAGGTTTCAATTTCCCGTTTTCAATCATCCAAACAACACCTGACTTGGCACCATACTTTATACGTGCTTGAATAAAATCTTGTAATTTCTTGGCATCACTCTTTAAAAACAGAGGGGCTTTATCAATATATTCTTTATATTGCTTGTGACATATAATATCATCTTCTTTATAGTTATGTAAAAATGCACATGGTGAAATAATTAAACCATTTTCTCTAACTGTTTCATTAAAATTGTATAATGTTTCAGCATATGACCAAGCTTGGTACGATGGATGTGCTGTTTCAGATTCGCCATACTGAAAACGAGTTTTTACAATCCCTGATTTAGAAGAGAGCTTGGCACTTTCCCATTGTTTGAGTTCAATAATTATAATATTTTCTTTTTTGTTATTATCTAATCCAGCTATAATAAAGTCTACTCTTTTTGAAGTAAGCGGTATTTGGTACTCTATAGCAATTTCACAGTCATCAGGTATATTTGGGGTACCAACGACCTTATACATATGCATCATGGAATTTTTCCATGACATAACTTCATTAGGAGAGGTATGTCTTCCTAAATAGTCAAAAAAAGCACTATCAATTTCATCTGCTATAGCACCATTAAAAACGTCATTTATAAAGCCACTTTTAGACTTTTTATATACGATCATAGTTCAGTATATTTTTTTGCATTCCCTTTTGACTTATCTACTGGATATTTTTCGGCATTTTTTTTAATTTTTGACATAACGATTTCTTCTACATCAAATCCATATTTATGCGCTAATAAAAATGCATAGTTGAAAATATCAGCCAACTCTTCTTTAATCTTATCTGAATCTACTTCATCAGCAGATTTCCATAAAAATAATTGATTAAGTTCTGCTGCTTCTATAGACAAGGCCAATGCCAAATCTTTTCCGTTATGAAATTGTTCCCAATCTCGCTCATCTCTGAACTTTATTATTTCTGAAGTTATTTTTTTTATTTGGCTCATTATTGGTAAAATTATATTCATAGTAATAATTTATAAAGATATAAAAAAATGTTATAGCTAAATATATTCAAAAACTGAAAATAATTTAATATAAAAAAGACGTATATTAATAAATGAAATATAGTTACTTCATAATAATATTAATAGTTTTCCAAATTTTCATTTTAATGAAGGATACATAATAAAGAGTGAAATAATTAGTAGTTCTATTAAACTTGAAAATGGATATATAAAAATGAACTTTTTTATATATGCAGTTTACATTGTCCCCAAGTTATACAAAATATTTATGATTAAATTTTTGACCAAAACTGGGGCAAATTATCTTCTGAGCTTGGGTCTCAGCTTGGGGCAAACTTTCCAAAAGTGGTGAAAATAAAAATTAATATTCATCACTTTAAGTATAATCTTATCAGTTTTCTATATATAAATAGAATAATAATTTTAAAACAGCTATTATATTCCTTTATTTGAACTAATATTTATTTTAAAATAGTTTCTCAAAACATAACAACATATTAAAATAGAGTATACATTTGTGATATCATTTTAATATCAATTTAATTATCTAATAACATGGAAAACAAAGAACTAGAATTTAAAGGAACGACTTTGAATGGCTTCGCAATTTTATTTTTAAATCTTGTAATAATACCTGCATTAATTGCGCTCGATATTATTTTCCTTAATGAGATGGAGGCTTTATCTATTATTATAGCAGCAATTCTATTTATAGTTTTTATTTTAATTACACCGGGTTATTTCTCTCAAGAGCCAAACGAGGCTCGAGTAATGATCTTCTTCGGTGAATATAAAGGTACTTTTAAAAAGACAGGTTTTTATTGGGTGAATCCTTTTATAAGCAAGAAGAAATTATCACTACGTGCTCGAAACTTAGATGTTGAACCAATAAAGGTAAACGACAAGATTGGTAATCCTATCATGATTGGATTAGTACTTGTTTGGAAACTTAAAGATACTTACCGTGCTATGTTCGATATAGACGCACAGACTATGGCCGATAAGGGTAATGGTCAAGCAGGAGTGACGGTTGCCGGACGTATGAAAGCTTTTGAGGAGTTTGTGGCTGTTCAGAGTGATGCTGCTCTTAGACAGGTGGCCGGAGAATATGCTTATGATGATAGTGAACATGGAAAAAATGAACTTACGCTTCGTGGTGGTGGCGAGGAGATTAATGATCAACTGGAAAAAAGATTGAACGAAAGGCTTGACATGGCTGGTATGGAGGTGGTAGAGGCTAGAATTAACTATTTGGCTTATGCTCCGGAAATTGCTGCTATAATGTTGAGAAGACAACAAGCTTCTGCAATTATTTCTGCTCGTGAAAAAATAGTAGAAGGGGCTGTAAGCATGGTAAAACTTGCTCTTGACAAACTGGCAAATGATGGCGTGGTGGAACTTGATGAGGATAAAAAGGCGGCTATGGTAAGCAACCTTTTAGTGGTGCTTTGTGCTGACGAACCTGCTCAACCTGTTATCAATTCGGGAACTTTAAATCATTAATTTGTGACAAAAAAAGAGTCAAATAAAAGCTTTGTTCTTCGAATAGATTCAGAAAGTATGGAGGCTATCGAAAAATGGGCAGCTGATGAGTTCCGTTCTACTAACGGACAGCTGCTCTGGATTATAGCAGAGGCTCTAAAAAAGAGTGGAAGGATAAAAAAAAATAGGAGTTCTAATAAACTTGACAAACAGATATAAAAACAA
>JAEZKJ010000029.1 GCA_023415545.1 Bacteroidota bacterium | reverse complement strand
TGTATAAAGCACCGGTTGTATACCTTAAAGATGCTTCGCAAAACTCTTTGGTCGCTTCAAAATTATTAAATCCATTACATAAAGATCTATTTATATCTGAATTGGAAAAACAATATGAAGAACTTCGCAATAATGGTAAAAAGAGTGGTAAAGAGACAGTCTCTTTAGAGGAAGCGAGAAGAAACAGACTGAATATTTGGGACTAGTTTATAATTTAAACCATTCATAAGTAATATATAGAGTGGCTGAAACCACATGCTATAATCGGTGACTGATCCAAAAAACTTATTTTAAAAGATACATCCCTGCCGGAATATGTTCTAGCAGGGATGTTAGTTTCAAAAGTAGACTTTTAAGTCATTCTCGTTAGTAAGTATGACCTTTGAGTCACCTTTTAATATGATTACTAAAAAATAATTCTTAAGAAATAAATAAAGATAGGCTTAATATTAATATTCTTTTAATATTTTCTTGTATCCATACTGGCAATTCTTTCCTAACTCCTCTTCAATTCGAAGAAGTTGGTTGTATTTAGCCATTCTATCACTCCTACTTAGTGAACCAGTCTTAATCTGACCACTATTAGTAGCTACTGCAATATCAGCAATGGTAGCATCTTCTGTCTCTCCTGAACGATGAGAAGTGATTGTAGTATAACCATTTCTCTGTGCCATCATTATAGCATCAAGAGTTTCTGAAAGAGAACCAATTTGATTAACTTTTATAAGAATAGAGTTTGCACAACCTTTAGCTATTCCTTTTTCAAGGAATTTTACATTAGTAACGAACAGGTCATCCCCAACTAATTGAACTTTATCACCTATTCTCTTTGTTAGTTCTCTCCATCCTTCCCAATCATTTTCAGCCATACCATCCTCAATTGAGTCAATAGGGAAATCCAAAGTAAGGTTTTCAAGATAATCTATCTGCTCTTCACGAGTACGCTTAACGCCTTTATTCCCTTCAAATTTAGTATAGTCGTATACTCCATCATGATAGAATTCTGAAGCAGCGCAGTCAAGTGCAATAGTTATATCTTTTAAAGGCTCATATCCGGCAGCTTTTATAGCTTCAAGAATAGAATTTAGAGCATCCTCAGTACCTTCAAGAACAGGGGCGAATCCACCCTCATCACCTACAGCAGTACTTAATCCACGTTTTTTAAGTACACCTTTTAATGCATGAAACACCTCTGCACCCATCCTTAGTCCTTCACGGAAACTCTTTGCTCCAACAGGTCTAATCATAAATTCCTGGAAAGCAATAGGAGAATCTGAATGTGATCCACCATTAATAATATTCATCATAGGTACAGGTAAAACAAATGTGTTTGTTCCACCAATGTAACGATAAAGAGGAATATCTAATTCAATAGCGGCAGCTTTAGCAACAGCTAAAGAGACACCCAAAATAGCATTAGCTCCAAGTTTAGATTTAGTTGGAGTGCCATCAAGAGCAATCATCTTTTCATCTATCGCTCTCTGCTCCAATACATCCATACCAATTAAAGCTGGAGCAATAATATTATTTACATTATCAACGGCATTTAAAACACCTTTCCCACAATATCTTGCTTTGTCACCATCTCGCATTTCAAGAGCTTCATTTACACCTGTTGAAGCCCCAGATGGAACTGATGCTCTACCAACTACACCTGCCTCTGTATATACATCCACCTCTACTGTTGGATTACCACGAGAATCAAGGATTTCTCTTCCTATAACTTTTACTATTTCCATAAATTTTTGTTGTTATAATTAAATAGAACACTCAGATATATAATAATGTTTATCGCAAGATAATATTTAAACATAAACAATAACAAAATCGTTTATAACTTTTAGACAAATATACATAAGATATATCTACTTTTATTATTTGATTGAAAAGATTTTACTCGCAAAATAACTATCTTTATATGCATAATAAATAGATTATTTGTTAAATTTACTGCATTATTAAATATTAAAAATCTGTAGATAATGGACTTGATAGAAAGATTTTTGAAATATGTAAGTTTCGATACTCAGTCGGATGAAAATTCTAATGTTTGTCCAAGTAGTGAGAAACAGCTTGTATTTGCTCAATATCTTAAAGAGGAGTTGGAAAATATAGGTCTTGAAGAGATCAAATTAGATAAAAACGGATATCTGTATGCTACTTTACCTGCAAATACAGATAAAAAGATTCCTGTAATTGGCTTTATATCCCATATGGATACAAGCCCTGATTTTACCGGTGCTAATGTGAATCCACGTATTGTCACTAATTATGATGGTGGTGATATAGTTCTTTGTGAAGAGGAAAACATAATTCTTTCTCCAAAAAAATTCCCCGATTTGCTTAACCATAAAGGTGAGGATTTAATAGTAACCGATGGAAAGACTCTTCTTGGAGCTGATGATAAAGCGGGTATTGCTGAAATAGTATCTGCAATGGCATACTTGAAAGAGCATCCTGAAATAAAACATGGAAAGATTAGAGTAGCATTCAATCCTGATGAGGAGATAGGAAAAGGAGCTCATCTTTTCAATGTCGAGGAGTTTGGATGTGATTGGGCTTACACAATGGATGGTGGTGAAGTAGGCGAATTAGAGTTTGAAAACTTCAATGCTGCTTCTGCTAAAATAACATTCTTTGGATGTAATGTTCACCCCGGATATGCTAAAAATAAGATGGTTAACTCTCTTCTTTTGGCTAATGAATTTATATCTATGTTGCCAAAAAATGAGACTCCAGAAACTACTGAAGGTTATGAAGGTTTCTATCATCTGATATCTGTAGAGGGAGGAGTGGAGAAGAGTGTTGTGTCATATATTATTCGTGACCATGATCGTAAACTCTTTGAAGAGCGTAAAATGAATATGCTTAATTGGGCCGAGAAAATGAATGAAAAATATGGTAAAGGCACTGTTAAGATTGAGATTAAAGATCAATACTACAATATGCGTGAAAAGGTGGAACCTGTAAAGCATATTATCGATATAGCATACAAAGCTATGAAGGATGTAGGTGTTGAACCAAAAGTTAAACCTATTCGTGGTGGTACTGATGGTGCGCAGCTATCTTTCAAAGGACTTCCTTGCCCAAATATTTTCGCAGGAGGTATTAATTTCCATGGCAAATTTGAATTCGTTCCTATACAATCTATGGAAAAAGCCATGAAAGTTATTATAAAGATTGTGCAAGAAACTGCTGAGCAATAATTATTAAAAAACATATAATTATGAAAAATACACCATTTACTGATACGCATATAGCCCTTGGGGCAAAGATGCATAGTTTTGCTGGATATAATATGCCTATAGAATATTCCGGAATAATCGATGAGCATAACTGTGTGTGCAATGGAGTAGGAGTGTTTGATGTTTCGCATATGGGTGAGTTTTGGGTAAAAGGTCCAAAAGCTTTGGAGTTTATTCAAAAAATCACATCAAATGATGCATCTACTCTTCCTATAGGTAAAGCACAATATAGTTGTTTGACTAATGAGCAGGGTGGTATTGTTGATGACCTTTTAGTATATCATTATGAGCCTGAGAAATATATGTTGGTGGTAAATGCAGCAAATATTGAAAAAGACTGGAATTGGTGTGTTTCTCATAATGAGGTGGGAGCAGAGTTAGAAAATGCTTCTGATAATATGGCTCAACTTGCTATACAAGGCCCAAAAGCTATAGAGGTATTGCAAAAATTAACTACAGTCAATCTCTCTGATATTCCATATTATTCATTTACAACAGGTGAATTTGCTGGTTGCAAAAGTGTAATAATATCCAACACAGGATACACAGGAGCAGGAGGTTTTGAACTATATTTCTATCCTTCTGATGCCATGAAAATATGGAATGCTATTTTTGAGGCTGGTAAACCTGAAGGTATTAAACCTATAGGCCTTGGTGCTCGTGATACTTTAAGATTAGAGATGGGATATTGTCTTTATGGAAACGATCTTAATGATTCAACATCACCTATTGAAGCAGGACTTGGATGGATAACTAAGTTTGTTGATGGTAAGAACTTTACCGGCCGTGATATTATTGAGTCTCAAAAGATTAACGGCGTTTCACGTAAACTTGTCTCTTTTGAAATGATCGATCGTGGAATACCACGCAAACATTATCCTATTATTGATGATAAAGGTGAACCTATAGGTGAGGTTACAAGTGGTACTATGTCCCCAATATTAAAAGTTGGAATTGGTATGGGCTATGTAAAGAGTGAATTCTCAAAAGTGGGTACCGATATTTTCATCGATGTACGAGGAAGAAAGCTAAAAGCTAAAATTGTAAAGTCCCCATTTAGAAAATAAGAATATATACTATTTTACTCTTTTGTAAACAATTATAGTTATTATACTTCGTCACTGTCGTAATATACAGTGACGATTTTTTAGTAATAAGTTTTTATGAATACTCTCCCTACTTTAATTAGTGATCTTACCCTAATATTAATATGTGCTGCAATTACTATTGTTGTTTTTAAAAAGCTAAAACAGCCTTTAGTATTAGGATATATAGTAGCTGGTTTTTTAGCTAGTCCACATATTCATATAACTCCAAGTGTTATTGATACTGCAAGCATTCACACTTGGTCCGAAATTGGTGTTATATTTCTTCTTTTTGCTTTAGGTCTTGAGTTTAGCATGAAGAAACTTTTGAAAGCCGGGAAAACAGCGGTTATCTCAGCTAGTACTATTGTATTCTTTATGATATCTATTGGGATTGTTGTAGGACTCTCTTTTGGATGGAAGAAAATGGACTCTCTCTATTTAGGTGGTATGCTTGCTATGTCATCTACAACTATTATATATAAAGCATTTGAAGATTTGGGTGTTTTGAAAAATAAGTTTGCAGGGATAGTCCTAAGCATCCTTATTTTAGAGGATATTTTGGCTATTATCCTACTCGTTCTGTTAAGTACCATGGCTGTAAGTCAGAATTTTGAGGGCACAGAACTTATTTTTAGCATGGGCAAACTAATCTTTTTCTTAGTTCTTTGGTTTGTTGTAGGCATATATTTAATCCCTATCATCTTGCGTCGCTCAAAAAAGTTTATAAACAATGAGATGTTGTTAATTATTTCTCTGGCCTTATGTTTTGGGATGGCAATGTTTGCTACTAGGGTAGGCTTCTCAGCTGCATTTGGCGCTTTTATCATGGGCTCCATTCTTTCAGAAACAGTGGAGGCCGAGCATATTGAAAAGTTGGTTGCTCCGGTAAAAGATCTTTTTGGCGCCATTTTCTTTGTATCTGTAGGAATGATGGTCGATATAGATATGATAATTCAATATATTATCCCCATTGTTGTAATAACCATGGCTATTATATTTGGACAGGCTATTTTTGGTACAGGAGGAGTTTTGCTTTCAGGCCAGCCTTTGAAAACATCAATGCAATGTGGTTTCAGTTTAATGCAAATAGGTGAATTTGCTTTTATCATCGCTTCTCTTGGTGTGAGTTTAAATGTGACAAGTAGTTTTTTATATCCTATTGTGGTTGCTGTATCTGTCATCACGACTTTTCTCACTCCATATATGATAAGACTCTCTTCTCCCGTATACTCAAAGATTGAGAAGATATTACCCAAGCGCTTTGAGTGGATGATAAACGGATATGCAGCCGAATATTTAAATGTTACACATAATAATTATTGGAAGTATCTTTTAACCGATCTAATAAAAATAGTATCTATATATTCTGTGCTATCTATAGCGGTAATTATTATATCTTTTAAATTCTTATTCCCTATACTCGAACATTTCCTTTCATTACAATTGGCTAACTTAATAGGAACACTATTGACATTACTACTTTTAGCTCCTTTTTTACGAGCTATTGTAATGAAAAAAAATCACTCTATAGAATTTCGTGCTTTATGGAATAACAATCGACGTAATAGAGCACCACTGATCTCTACAATTTTATTACGCTTTATAATAGATATTATTTTTGTTCTTTTTGTAATAAACATGAGATACAAACCATCAATAACAATAACTATTGGCGTCGCTATTGTATTAGTTTTGTTGATGATTTTCTCTAGATGGCTTAAGAAACAGTCTATTATGATGGAGAGAGTGTTTATAAGGAATTTAAGACTACGTGATATGCAAGCTGAGTTTTCAGGTACTAAAAGGCCTAAATATGCTGATACACTCTTAACTTACGATTTACACATTACTAATTATGCTCTTTCTCCTGATTCGTTGTGGATTGGTAAAAAACTTAGTGAACTAAATATTGGTAGAAAGATAGGAGTACATGTAATATCAATAATTAGAGGAAGCCATAGGATTAATATACCAGGTGGTGAAACATTGCTTTTCCCTAATGATAATCTTCAGATTATAGGAACTGATAATCAGATCAATGAGTTTACCAAAATAGCCGACAAGTCATGTGTAGAATTAGAACTATCGGAGATTGTAAAAGGTGAGGTTATCCTTGATCAAATACCGGTAGTAAATAATTCTATCGTTATAAATAGTACTATTCGAGAGATTGGGTTTAGAGATAAATACAATTGCTTGGTTGTTGGAATACAAAAAGAAAATGGAGTTTTATTGGAACCATCTATAGACACACCTATTGAAATAGGAGATATGATATGGTTGGTTGGAGAAGAAACAAACTTAAATAATGTATCGGATTACATAACTAAAAAAATATTATGAAAACAGATCCTAAAAACTGTCTCTATTGTCAAAATAATGAGACACTTCACAATTTAATGATAGAGATAGCGCATCTGTCTGTATCTCGAGTTTTTCTTTTCAAAGAGCAGACATATAGAGGTCGTTGCCTTGTTTCTTTTGATGAACATGTTAATGATCTTTTTGAACTATCTAAAGAAAAAAGAGATGCTTTTATGGATGATGTAACCAAGGTAACTAAAGCTATGGACATAACTTTTCATCCCGAAAAGATAAATTATGGTGCTTACAGTGATAAACTTTCTCA